>CAYMRO010000047.1:0-9432 GCA_964392875.1 uncultured Demequinaceae bacterium | reverse complement strand
GCCTGGCCCGCAGCCTGCCCCATGTGCATGCCGCACACCGTGGGCGCAACGGAACTGAGCAGGCCGCTGGCCTCGCCTTCTGCCTCCGCGTGGAGCACGGAGTTCAGCGCGGCGGAGACGCTCACTGCAACAGGACCGGCGAGCACGCGCCACGTGGGCATGGTCGCCTCCACCCACTGCGCGCGGCTCCACACGTGGGCCTCGAGGCGTGAGGGATCAAAATCGGTGGCGGCATCGAGCCACAGTTCCGCGCGGCTCACGGCTTGGCGGTAATCCTGCGCCTTGGCGGCGGACACGGTTGGGTCACCGCCTTGCGCAGCCACTCCGCGAGCAACGTCGTGCGCGAGGGTCCAGTTGACGTCCTCGCCAACGCTTTGACTCATGAGCGAGCGGATTTGCGCGAGGACGTGGTCCATCATTGCTGGCGAGTTGGCCATGCCGGAGGCCTGGGCGATCTGCTGAGGATCGAGCCCCATGTGCTCAAGCTCCTCCAGTGCGCGCTCCGCGTCATCGCCGAACAGCTCTCGCAGCAACTTCATCCACGGGGTGTCGTCGTTGGTGGTCACTCGGCCTCCCAAAAGCGCGCGGCACTCACCGCGCTTCACCAAAGTAACGCGCGGAGAGCACCGATTCGCTTCGCGTTCGCTATGAGCATGGGGATGCATCGGCGATGATTGACCCTGTGAGCATGCCAGCGCCCATCGAGCCAACCCCGTACGAGCCGCTCCTCAATGACCCGCAGGCACAGCGCAGGGCCGCGGTGCTGTCCATGACTGGGCTCGCAATCTCAATCCTCATTGCCGTGCTTACGGTGATGCCGAGCGCCTATGCGATCGGCGGGCCCGGCCCCACTTTCGACACGCTGGGTGAGAAGGACGGCGCACCCTTGGTGGTGATTTCGGGCGCGCCCACGTACACCTCAACGGGCGAACTGCGCCTCACCACGGTCTCTGTTTCCGACGCCGGCGAGACCCCTTTCACGATGGGCCGCGTGCTTGCGGGCTGGGTTTCGCCCAAGCAATACGTCATGCCGCGCGAGTGGGTCTTTGGCACCCCGGAACAGGCCGACGAGGTGGCTCAGCAAGCGCAGACCGATTGGATTACGTCGCAAGAGTCGGCAACGGTCGCCGCGCTTGAGGAGTTGGGGCGGCCAGTGCCTGCGGTGATTACCGTGGCGGCGGTCCCCGACGGCTCGAATGCTGCGGGCCATCTTCAGGAGGGCGACGTTCTGGTAGCCGTGGATGGCAAGGACATTGCAACCTACGAGGACATGGCCAACGTGATGGCCGCTAAAAAGCCGGGCGACTCCATCACCGTGACGGTAGAGCGCAAGGGCAGCCGCGTGGACGAGACCTTCACGACTACTGACGACGGCCAGGGCAACGCGATCATGGGCATTTACGTGGATCCCAAATTCACGCTGCCCATTGACGTCACCGTGGCCATCGACGAGGTTGGCGGTCCCAGCGCGGGGCTCATGTTTTCCCTTGGCATCATGGACAAACTCACTCAAGAGGACGAACTCAATGGGGCCAAAGTGGCGGGCACCGGCACCATCTCCGCGAGTGGGGATGTTGGACCCATTGGAGGCATCCGCATGAAGATGTGGGGTGCTCACGACGCCGGCTCCGGCTACTTCTTGGCGCCCGTTGAGAACTGCAACGAGGTGGTGGGCAACATTCCCAGTGGCCTGGACGTTTTCTCAGTCGACAACCTCGACGACGCCTATAAAGCGATCGTTGCCATTGGGAAAGGCGACACCTCGTCGCTCGCAACGTGCTAAATGTGGCACGCTGATGACACCCAAGCAGCTGTGAAGGAAGTGCCCGTTGACGTTTGACGCCGAACGCCGGCCCGCAGCCGCGCGCCCCGAACCCAAGAATCGCCGCTCCCCGGTTGCGGTCACGTCCGTGGTGGTGGGCATTGTCATTGTGTTGACGGTGGCCTTCGCCAACGTCTGGACCGAGTGGCAGTGGTACTCACAATTGGGCTTTATTGAGGTGCTGCGCACGCAGTGGTTTGCCAGGGCAGCGATCTTCTTGATCTTTGGCCTGCTCGCTGGCGGAACGGTATGGCTCACGTTGTGGCTTGCGCGACGCGCTCGGCCCGAACGTGGCGGCAGTCCGGCATTGGATCAGTATCGCGAGCAGGTGCGGCCGCTCGAGCGCGCCGTGATGTGGATTGCGCCTTTGCTCATCGGTGTCATTGCTGGCGCCGTGATGTCCGCCCGGTGGACCAGTCTCTTGGCGTGGCTCAACGCCACGGAATTTGGGGTCAAGGATCCGCAGTTTGGACTCGACGCGTCGTTCTATGTCTTCACACTTCCGGTACTGCACCTGTTCGTCACCTTCTATTTGACGATTCTCATCCTGTGCACTGCGCTCGCGGCCTTTGTGCACCTCGTCTACGGCGGCATCTCCGGCGGGGGCCGTTCGTTCGTCGCCTCACGCGGCGCGCGCATTCAGCTCGCTGTGATGGGCGCGCTCATCATGCTGGGCATCGCGGCCAATTATTGGCTGCAGCGTTACAGCCTGCTCAATAAGGTTGGCGAGAAGTTCTATGGCGCGTCGTACACCGATGTCAACGCGATTCTGCCTTCGCGAGGCATCCTCGTAGGCATTGCGCTCTTGGTGGGCGCCGTGTTCCTGCTGGTCATCTGGCGTCCAGATTGGCGCATCCCCGCCGTGGGCGTGGGCCTCATGGTGGTTGCCGCGATCGCCATTGGCGGCATCTATCCGGCGATCGTGCAGCGCTTCCAGGTGGCTCCCAACGCGCAAGAGAAGGAAGCGCCGTACATCCAGCGCAACATCGATGCCACGCGTTTTGCCTACGGCATCAACAAGGTTGGTGTCACTCAGTTTGACGCCACTACCAAGGCCGATGCCGACGCCCTGCGCGCTGATGCAGACACCACCACCCAGATTCGCCTGCTGGACCCCAATGTGGTGGCCCCGGCCTTCCAGCAGTTGCAACAGAACAAGCAGTACTACAACTTTGGCGACACCTTGCAGGTTGACCGCTACCGCATCGGCGATGAGATCCGTGACACGGTCATCGCAGTTCGCGAGCTCAACTTGAGCGGCATCAGCGACGCCAACCGCAACTGGGTCAACGACACCACGGTATATACCCACGGGTTTGGCGTGGTCGCCGCATACGGCAACCGTGTCAACCTGGACGGCCAGCCAACCTTCTGGGAAGGTGGCATCCCCTCCTCGGGAGACCTAGGCGACTACGAGCCGCGGGTCTACTTTGGGCAGAATCTTCCTACGTACTCGATCGTGGGCGCGCCCGGTGGCACCACTCCCTGGGAGCTCGACTACCCCGACGATGACTCAGCGATTGGCCAAATCAACACCACGTACTCGGGCAACGGCGGGCCGTCCATCGGCAATCTGTTCGCCAAGCTCATGTTCGCGGTGAAATTCGGTGAGGAACAGATCTTGTTCTCGGACCGCGTGACCGCGGATTCGCAAGTGCTGTACAACCGGGATCCGCAAGAGCGTGTGCAAAAGGTTGCGCCCTACCTGACGCTTGACCAGACCACGTATCCCGCAGTTGTTGACGGGCGCCTCGTGTGGGTTGTCGACGGTTACACCACCACGTCTCAGTACCCCTATTCCGCGGCCGTAACCCCAGTGGGAATCTTCTACGGGAATGACTCAGCCACAACGTCGGGCCTTGCCCCCAGCCCGCTGAATTACATTCGCAACTCGGTGAAGGCAACCGTTGATGCCTATACGGGCGAGGTCACGCTGTACGCATGGGATCCTGCTGACCCCATCCTGCAGACGTGGTCCAAGATCTTCCCGGCATCATTCAAGCCGGTCTCTGACATTTCCGGTGCCCTCATGAGCCACTTGCGCTACCCCGAGGATCTCTTCGCGACCCAGCGTTTCCAATTGCAGCAGTATCACGTGACGGATGCCGCGTCGTTCTACTCGGGCTCCGACTTCTGGAAGGTGCCTACGGACCCAACGATCGAGGGTCAAAACCAGCCGCCTTACTATCTGACGCTGCAGATGCCGGACCAGAAGGCACCCTCATTCTCGCTTACCGGCACATTCATTCAAGGTGGCACCAACCCGCGCAACATCCTCACGGGCTACTTTGCGGTTGACTCGGAGACGGGCGACACACAAGGCAAGGTGTCAGATGGCTACGGCACGTTGCGCGTGCTCGAACTACCGCGCGACACCACCATTCCAGGGCCGGGGCAGGTGCAGAACAACTTCAGCACCGACACTGACGCGCAGACCACGTTGAACCTGTTGCGTCAGGGCGATTCAAATGTGATAGACGGCAACCTGCTCACAGTTCCCGTTGGGGGCGGGCTGCTATATGTGCAGCCGGTGTATGTGGAAGCAAAACAGGGCACCAAGGTGCCGCTGCTGCGCAAGGTGTTCGTGGCCTTCGGTGAAGAGGTTGGCTTTGCCGACACGCTCCAGGGCGCTCTTGATCAGGTCTTTGGCGCGGGCGCCTCAGGCGGGGATGACAACGGCACGGATGACCCAGGGACGGACGAGCCCGGCACGGACGAGCCCGGCACGGACGAGCCAACATCGCCCGATCAGCAGGCCGCCCAACAGGCGCTCGACTCCGCGCTCACTAAGGCCCAGCAGGCCATCCAGGATGGCCAGGATGCACTTGCCATTGGTGACTTCGCGGCGTACGGCGAGGCACAGAAGAGGCTCGGTGCGGCGCTCGAAGACGCCGTTGCGGCCTCGCGCCGATTGGGCGGCGAGCCGGGCACGCCGAGCGGTGACAGCTCGGCGGCCCCCTCGGCCACTCCTGACGCCTGACGCTGCGCGGGTAATGCGCAGCGGGTAATGCGCAGCGAGTAACGCCCTAAGCTGCCGGCTCCTGCAGGTGGCGCGCGTTGGTGCGCAGAATCACAAGCGCCAGGAAGAGCCACGACACCACGATTGCCGCGGCGGCTGCCCAGGACAGTGGCACGATCGAGTCGAGGATCTCAGGGTGAGTGAGCTTGCCGGAGTCCAAGTCGATGGCGCGGAAGGCGGCGCTCGCGGAGAATGGCATGATCAACCAGACCGCGCAAAACGGTAGCCACCAGCCCAGCAGGAGTCCCCAGCCAACGCTGCGGCGCGAAATAGCGCGCATGCCGAGCAGCGGCAGGATGAAGTTGGCGAACGGCACAAACCAACCCCACCATTCAACTGAAGGCGGCCCCCCAGCTGGACGTCCTACTGCCGTGAGGTTGCGCCGGACGCGCGTCATCCACAGCGCGAGGAATACGAACGCGGCAATCATGACGAGACTGCTGAGAGCGTTGAGTGCGGAGCCCCCAACGTCGCCAAAAGGGTTCGCCTCGTCAGGATTGGCAAGGGTCTCCTTGGTCTTTTCTACGGTGCCCTTGGCGAGCAGGGCACTCACCAGGCTCATGAGCGCGTAGAGGCCAGTCAGGGCAATAGCAGCCTTGGCGATGCCCGACGGCGGGGTTGGCGCCATCCCAAAGCCCGGCTGTCCCGGCGCGGACGGGTACGCGTCGAATGCGGGTGCGGACGTCAGCGTCGCGTCGTACGTGGGATGGGCGGGAGGCGTGGGGGTCGCTGCGGGCGCGGACGGCGGGGCGGCGAACGGATCTTCGGTGGTCATTCACGGAGTCTATCGAGAGAGCGATTTGGCTCGCCACCAACGCTCGGGTAGACTGAACTCTTGCCGACGCGGGGTGGAGCAGCTCGGTAGCTCGCCGGGCTCATAACCCGGAGGTCGCAGGTTCAAATCCTGTCCCCGCTACGAAAAAACGAAAGCCCCTCCTTCGGGAGGGGCTTCGTCGATTGTGGGGTGCGTTAAGCCGCGGCCACAGGATGCTCGCGCTCAAGCGCCGCACCCTCAACGTCAACATTGGGCAGGATGCGGTCAAGCCAACGCGGCAGCCACCATGCGCCGTCGCCAACGAGGTGCAGCACCGCAGGCATGATGACCATGCGCACCACAAACGCGTCGAGCAGCACTCCCATCGCGAGCCCAAAGCCCATGGGCCGGATCATCGCGATGTCAGAGAACACAAAGCCGCCGAACACGGAGATCATGATGATGGCCGCGGCCGTCACCACCGCGCGGCCGTGCCGCAGCCCGGCAACCACGGCTGTGCGGGCGGGCATGCCATGCACGTACGCCTCTCGCATGCCCGACGCTATGAACAGCTGGTAGTCCATGGCCAGTCCAAACAGGATGCCGGTAAGCATGATGGGCAAGAAGCTGAGGATGGGGCCGGGATCGTGCACCCCAAATAGCGAACCCGCCCAGCCCCACTGGAACACCGCCGTGACGGCGCCGAACGCGGCGAAGAGGCTAAGCACAAAGCCCAGCGTCGCGATGATGGGCACCAGCAGCGAGCGGAACACCACCACCAGGATGATGATGGAAAGTCCCACCACCACCAGTAGATAGAGCGGCAGGGCATCGGCGAGCTTCTCCGAGATGTCGATGTTGCCGCTCGCCTCGCCGGCTACGCCAATGACCGTGCCATCCCCAAGGGGAGAGCTGTTGCGTAACTCGTGCACCAGCGCCTCGGTCGATGCGCTCGAGGGACCTTCCGCCGGGATCACCTGGAAGGCCAAGAAGTCTCTGTCTGCCGAGACTCCAACGGGGACCACGGCCATGACATCGTCATGCGCCATGATGGCGTTGCTGACCATGGCCTGCGCCACTACCTCAGCGCCCTCAGCAGCGGGGCTGGGCAGCTTGGCGGTCACGAGCAGGGGGCCGTTGATCCCTTCGCCAAACTCCGCGCCGGTGATGGAATAGGCCTGGTACTGGGTGGAATCCGCGGGCTCCTGGCTACCATCGGGCAGGCCCAGTCGCATCGCGAACTGCGGGATCGCTAGCACGCCAAGCGCGAGCACGGCAGCAACGAGTGCAACCACGGCCCGGCCCGTGCGCATGGGCTCAATAGGCGCCTCGGCATGCTCGGGTGCGCCCGCGGTGGCGCGCACCTTCTTGTTGAGGGTGCGCATGCCAATGAGCCCAAGCAGGGCTGGGGTCAGGCTGATCGCGATGAGCACGGCAACCAACACGCAGAACGCCGCGACGGTGCCCATGACGCCCATGAACGGGATTCCCGTGACGTTGAGAGCAAGCAATGCGATGAGCACGGTTGAGCCTGCGAAGACCACCGCGTTTCCTGCGGTGCCGTTCGCCAGGCCCACGGACTCGTTCACGGCCATTCCGCGCTTCAGTTGGGTGCGGTGCCGGTTGACGATGAAAAGCGAATAGTCGATGCCCACGGCCAGTCCGAGCATCACGCCCAGCACGGGGGTGATGGATTGCATGTCCACAACGCTCGAGAATGCGAGAGCGGTAGCCACGCCGATCCCGATGCCAACCACGGACGTGACGATGGGCAAAAGCGCGGGCAGCACCGCACGCATCATGACGAGCAGCACCACCAGCGCCAAGAAGACGCCGATGATCTCGCCCGCGCCAAGGATGCCCTCAGGGCCGGACACGAACTCGGCCGAGAAGTGGGCATTGACGCCGTCGAGGGGGACCGCCTGGATGGCGGCTACTACCTCGTCCTTGTTGTCCTGCGGTACACCGTGCACCTCGGTGTCGAAGCTCACGATGCCGAGCGCCGTGGCACCGGATTCCGAGACCGTGGTGAGGCCAGCCGCATTCTGCGCCAACTGCTCGCCCAGTGTCAGCAACGCCTCGGCAGCGTCAAGCTGCGCCCGGTCGGCACCCTCCTGGGTGCGCCCTGCGGCGATCTGAGCCTTAGCGTCGGCCAATTGCTGTGCGGCTTGCTCGCGCTGCGCCTGTGTCTGGAAGGGGTCCACCACGCCGGTGACGTGATCGATGCTTGTTGATGCGGCGAGCGCGGCGGAGATCTGCGCCTGCTGCTCGGCGGTGAAGGGTGAGCCGTCTTGCGTCTCGAAGACCACGCGCGCGCTGCCGCCATTGAGCCCGTCAATCTCGGTGCTCATCTCCTGGCTGACGCGCTGCGTCTCGGTGCCGGGAATGGAGAACGCATCGTAGAGCGTGCCGCCGAGCGTGAGGTATGCGACGCCCGCGCCAACCAGAGCAATTGCCCAGACGATGATCGCTACAAAGGGGCGCGCCGCGGACGCGCGGCCAAGGCGGAACAGGAAGTGAGCCACAGGGGGAGCCTCTCGGGCTGGGTTTCTTGGGGAGACGCGGCGACAGAGCCGGTCTCCAGTGTAGGGCCACAAGGAGACTTATGCGACACATGTTGTAAAAGTCATCCGGGGCGGGGCACACTAGTGCCGTGGACCCCCGCATCGCCAAGACTCGTCAGCGTCTGCAAGACGCGCTCTTTGAGCTCGCCCGTGAGCGCAGCATTGACGAGGTCTCCGTTGGCGACATCGCCCAGCATGCGGGT
Source organism: uncultured Demequinaceae bacterium (assembly GCA_964392875.1). Classification (GTDB taxonomy): domain Bacteria; phylum Actinomycetota; class Actinomycetes; order Actinomycetales; family Demequinaceae; genus Demequina. Next base: position 1,070 of record CAYMRO010000047.1, on the reverse strand, counting down.
GTTAATCGCACCACGTTTTACCTCCACTACTCGGACAAGGAGACACTCCTCGCCGACGCCCTTGACCTCGTGGCGCAGCGCGCCGGCGCAACGCTCGCGGACATCGACGTGGTGTCGCCACAACCGCCCTCAGCGCTCAGCGACTTTTTGGCCCACGTGGACGAGCATGCGGATTTGTACGGCCGCATCTTTACCGAGCCTGGATACGGCGTGGTGCTGGCGCGCCTGCGCAAGCATATGGAGACGGCGATTGAGCGGCTCGCCTCGGATACTGGCAGGGTTACCAGGCCCGACGCTCCGCTCGCCCTTGTTTCGGCGGGCGTGGCGGGCGCCATCCTGGGAATGATGGCAGCCTGGCTGGAGTCCGATCCACGCGCCAAACCAGCCACGGCCGCGCAGTGGATCTGGGAACTGGTTCCGCGGCCCCTTGCCCCGTCCTAGAGGGAGTTTTGCGCGAGCGCCGCGGTGAACAGGGAGTGATCATCCCGCGTGACGTCCGCGTACGCGAGCGCAAAGTCGCCCATCGCATCCGCGAAGGCGCGGGAATCGCCTAGGTAAGCCGCGATCGCGATGCGATCGCCGCCGCGGGCATGGGCTCTGGCAAGTGTCCAGGCGCATAGCCGCCCGTAGTCCGAGAGCGCCTGGGCGTTGAAGCCCCCCGTCTCCACCGAGTACTTCCAGTCGCGGAGCTGACGAACGTAGTTGTCGACGTGACCATCCTCACGTTCGGTGCGCTCCCACCCCAGCAGCACGTCACTCGCGGCCTGCATGATGCGCTGGCCAACCACCACCCGCTCGCCCTGGTTGGCGTACTCGGACTCACCAAGGTAGCCCGCGAGCACCGAGCGGCGGGCTTCCTTAGCCTGCAATAAGAGAGGATCAAGCCCGTCACGCGGCTCCATGAGCAACACCCATGCACGCAAGCCCACGCTGCCAACGCCCACCACTTTGCGCGCCACATGGGTGAGTGTGTAGTTCTCGATGAGCAGGCGCCGCTCCGGAGCGAGCGAGTGCGAGTACAGCGTGACGAGGCCGCGCAGCCACTCATACAGCGCCTCGATCTGCTGTAG
>CAYMRO010000046.1:0-11914 GCA_964392875.1 uncultured Demequinaceae bacterium | reverse complement strand
ACGGGCCGCAATAACGGCCTGCGCATCGAGGTCTCCGGCGACAAGTGCGCCTTGTCCTTTGACCTTGAAGACCTCAACAGTCTGCAGTTCTATGACGCGACCGCACCCGCCGATCAGCAGGGCTTCACCAAGATCATGGTCACCGAGCCCCAGCACCCGTACGTTGAGGCGTGGTGGCCCGCAGGTCACATGCTCGGCTACGAGCACGCGTTCTCTCACCAGGTCAAGGACCTCATTGAGGGCATCGCAACGGGTCAGCAGCCGCACCCCTCATTTGACGACGGTTACCAGGTGCAACGGGTGCTTGAGGCTGTTGAAAACAGTTCCGCAGGCGGCAGTATCTGGGTAACCACACATTCCTGAGGCACGCAACGCGATTGCCAATCACACTCTCCATCGGATGCGAGGAAAACATCATGGCTCGACCAATCACCCTGTTCACCGGCCAGTGGGCCGACCTCCCGCTTGAGGAAGTAGCGCGCCTAGCCGGCGAGTGGGGCTACGACGGCCTCGAGCTCGCGTGCTGGGGCGACCACCTTGACCCATGGCGCTGGGACGACGACGAGTACGTGCAGGGCAAGCTCGATCTACTCGCCAAGCACGGCCTCAAGGTGTACGCCATCTCCAACCACCTCAAGGGTCAGGCCGTCTGTGACGACCCCATTGATCACCGCCACCAAGACATCGTTGGCGCCCGCGTGTGGGGCGATGGCGACGCGGAGGGTGTCCGTCAGCGCGCCGCGGAGGAGATGAAGAACACCGCTCGTCTCGCAGCGAAGCTTGGCGTTGACACGGTCATCGGTTTCACGGGCTCGTCCATTTGGAAGTACGTGGCGATGTTCCCGCCCGTCAGTCAAGAGGCGATCGACGCGGGCTACCAGGACTTCGCGGATCGCTGGAACCCCATCCTCGACGTCTACGACGAGGTGGGCGTGAAGTTTGCCCACGAGGTGCACCCCAGCGAGATCGCCTACGACTACTGGACCACCGTGCGCACTCTCGAGGCCATCGGGCATCGCGAGGCCTTTGGCCTTAACTGGGACCCCAGCCACATGGTGTGGCAAGACCTTGACCCTGTTGGCTTCCTGTGGGACTTCAAGGACCGCATCTACCACGTGGACTGCAAGGACACCCGCAAGCGCATGACCAACGGCCGCAACGGTCGCCTTGGTTCTCACTTGGCTTGGGCAGATGCCCGACGCGGTTGGGACTTTATCTCAACGGGCCACGGAGACGTGCCGTGGGAAGACGCGTTCCGCATGCTGAATACGATCGGCTATGCGGGCCCAATTTCAGTGGAGTGGGAAGACGCTGGAATGGACCGTTTGGTTGGCGCTCCAGAGGCGCTGGAGTTTGTGCGTCGGCTTGCTTTTGACGCCCCGGATGCGGCTTTCGACGCCGCCTTCAGTTCCAAGGAATAGGGAGGCACTCGAGGGTTTTCGCTTCGCATACAGGGGTAGTCGCCGCCTCATGAGAGAGGGGCGATTACCGCTAGTATGGTGCCCACGCGCGCGGACATGCGAAGGGGCCGAGAATGCTCAAAAGGTGCTTGATCGTACGAGGCGGCTGGCCGGGCCACGACCCCCTCGCAGCGACAGAGTTGTTCATCCCTGCGCTCGAGGCCGCCAACTTTGTCATCGACACCGAAGACACGCCTGAGATCTATGCCGATCCCGTTGCCATGGCGCGCTACGACCTCATCGTGCAGTGCTTCACGCTGGGAAGTGCCACGGTGGACGAGGTGGCAGGCGTGCGTGCGGCCGTTGCCGCTGGCGCTGGGTTCGGTGGTTGGCATGGTGGGCTCATCGACTCGTTCAGGGCATCCACGGATTACTTGCAGTTCACGGGCGCGCAGTTTGCCGCCCACCCCCATGAGGCGGCGGATCGCGGGCGCACGGATATCGAGGCGTATCGCTCCTACACGGTGCACGTGTCGCCACAGGGTGCCGAGCATCCCATCATGCAGGGGGTGAAGGACTTCGACCTCTTCACCGAGCAGTACTGGGTGCTCACCGACGATCTCAACGAAGTGCTTGCCACCTGCGAGTTGGTGCCCGGAGACGGCGACGAGTGGCCAAGGCCCGCGACCATGCCGGTCTTCTGGACGCGTCAGTGGGGTGCGGGTCGCATCTTCGCTACGTCGCTCGGTCACACCGTTGATGTTCTTGAGATACCCGTGGTGCGCGGAGTGATTGAGCGCGGACTCGTGTGGGCGGCGCGCTAACTGCTCGCTAGCTGCTCGTAACTGCCGCTCCTTGCGCGTCGCGCACGAGCGCCTCTACTGACTCCACGGACAGCACGTGCTGGATCGCCATGGCGGCGGCTCCGGATACGGCAGCGTCGTCCTTGGCGCGGGATCGCACAATCTGCAGGTTGCTCGTAGCCAGGGGCGCTGAGCGCGTGTAAATCGTTTCCCGCGCGCCGGCGAGCAAATGATCACCCGCGTTGGCTAAGAGGCCTCCAAAGACGATCACCGCGGGGTTCATAAGGCTCACGCACGTGGTCAGCACGCGGCCGATGATGCGCCCCGCCTCGCGTACTTCTTGCACGGCATCGATATCGCCGCGCACCACGGCGGCCACCACGTCCGCAGTTGCGCTGAGCTCTGAGCCGCGAGCGTTGAGCCTCGTGGCGATTGCTGGCCCCGCCGCTATCGCCTCAAGACAGCCCGTTGAGCCGCAGCGGCACAGCACCCCGTCTGCTTCGGGCACCCAGATGTGTCCGATGTCGCCCGCGATGCCTTGCGCTCCGCGGTGCATACGGCCACCCATGATGACGCCCGCGCCGATTCCCGTTGCGACCTTCACAAAGAGCAGGTCATCGACGTCCGACCAATAGTCGTGGTGCTCACCAACGGCCATCACGTTGACGTCGTTGTCCACGAGGGTTGGTACGCCGAGTTCAGAGCTCACCATCCCGGGCACGTCAAAGCGATCCCAACCGGGCATGATGGGCGGATCTACGGGACGCCCCGTTGAATGTTCTACGGGGCCTGGGAGGCCAACTCCTGCCGCTCGCAGCGTGATGCGATCGCCGTGGAGCTCCACCATCCGGCGGCCCTCTTTGATAACCCACGAGAGCACCTTGTTGGGGCCTTCGGCAACGGAGATCGAGACTTGCTTGTTGACGTGCATCGTGCCGTGGAGGTCCGTCAACGCCATGTGGATGTGGGTGGCGCCGATGTCGACGCCGAGCACTCCATGCGCCCTTCCGTCAAACGCGAATTGGCGCGACGGCCGGCCTCCAGTTGACGCGGCGTCAGATACGGGCGAGATCAGTTTGGCGCGAAGAAGTGCATCAACGCGAGCCGCGACGGTGGAGCGAGCGAGTCCCGTCAGGGACGCCAACTCAGACCGAGTTCGCGGCTGATCGTCGCGAAGGATTTGGAAGATCTCTGACTGCGCCGACCCCGTAAGGGTCTCCTGGCCGCGCGCGTCGATCATGCGAGAACTCTATCGCGTGGGCGCTCTCGCGGAGCGCGGTGCGGGCGCCTTGTGAGCAACTTTCGCCTGTTGGTCGTCATAAGTCAGCGAAGACTCCTTGGCACGCAAGATGGGCGCGGCATTTGCCGCGCCCATCTTGGTCAAAGCGAACCTGCTATGCGAGCAACTTTGCCTTTGCGCTGGAGAATTCCTCCTCCGAAAGCACGCCAGCCGCCTTGAGATCAGCGAGTTGCGCGAGCTTCGTCATGAGGTCGTCGCCCGCGGGGGCGGCGGCCACGGGAGCCGGCTGCTGCTGGGCCTGCATGGCTGCCATCTGCTGCTGCATCTGGGCCATCTGCGCGGCGTTCTGGTCCACCATCTGGGCCTCGTATTGCGCTTGCGCGTTTGCGTCGGCGCGGCCCTGCTGGCGACGCTGCACTCCGCCAGAGACGGCCGTGGCCGTACCCGCAATGACGGCGGTGCGCGCCATGGTTCCTACGAGGCCTGGGCCCCTGCGTCCTCTGGGCATGTCTACTCCTCTCCCTCAGACGCCATGGCGTCGAGGACTTCCTGGACTACGTAGCCAGGGATCTGGATGGTGTCAATCAACTGTCCGCCGGCGGCGGCGAGTGCATCGCGAAGCGGGATAACCCACGTGTGCTCAAAGACCAGCACCGCCGCGGCGCTACCGATAGGCAGATCCGAGGCAACCTGGTCTACGTCGTCCTCATTCACGAGGCCTTCGATGCGAGCAGCGACCGCAACGAGCGCGCCGAGCTCCGGCACCTCTGCGAGTTCAGCGATATCGAACTCGTGCTCACCTACTTTGTGAATAACGACGCCATCGATGAGGGTTATTGTTCCTGCTTCGACTACCTTGGCGAGTTCCGCAAGAGCAAGCCCTTGGAAGTTGCCTTTCTCGAACCCGATCGTGACGATCTCTACTGGGCCTACAGCCACGGGTGGTACCTCCTGGCTCAACGGCACGAGCACCATGCTCGCCCTATGCGTGAGCGTAGGCCCGGGATGGTTCCGTAGCAACACCTGGGGGCCGCGAGGGGGGTTTGTGTGGGGGGCCGACGCGGGTGTAGGCTAAGCACGCTTCCCCCGGAAGGCGCGTATCGCCCCGGCGGACAGCAACCCTCGTAAATTACGCCAGCAGGCGATGAAGTTCTGCCGAGCGTACCTACGTGGATCATCTCGCACTTCTGGAGCCACCCGGGCTCGTGCGAGGAAGGATATGTAAGGTGACAGACACCACTACAGCGCCCACCGATAGCGGTGCGGCCCTCAGTGCCATGAAGCTCCCCCAGTTGCAGGCGCTTGCCTCCGAGCTGGGAGTATCTGGCACCGCCAAGATGCGAAAAAGTGACCTCGTTGAGGCCATCCAGAATGGTGGCGCTCCCGTTGCGGCGCCTCAGATTGACACCCAAGTGGCGGCGCCCGCTGCGGCACCCACTGCGGCACCCGCTCAGGATGCGCCCGCGCAGAATTCCACGCCTAACGAAGATGCGGCGGATCGCGCACGCCGCGCGGCACTCGCCGTGACGGAGGCGGCGCAGAACGACGGCGTCCGCATCGAGACCACGCGCCAAGACCAGGACAACGCGAGCGAACAGTCCGGACGGAACGAGCAGGGGAGCCGTGGCGAGCGTGCCCCGCGCAACCAGCAGAACTCGCGCAACCAGCAAAACCAGCAGAACCAGCAGAACCAGCAGGGCCAGCAGGGCCAGCAGAATCAGCGTGACGAGCAAAGCGGTGATGAAGACGACCGCTCTGGGCGGCGTCGCCGCGGTCGCGGTCGCGGCCGCGGACGCGCGGACGGCCAGCAGGGCACGCGCGGCGGAGCGCAGCTGGACCTTCCCGACGAAGACGAGATCCGCGATGACGAAGAGCTGACCCCCGTGGCCGGCATCGTGGACGTGCTCGACAACTACGCCTTCATCCGCACCACTGGCTACCTGCCCGGCAAGTCGGATGTCTACATCTCGATGAACCAGGTCAAGCGCTACGGCATTCGTCGTGGTGACGCGGTGACCGGCACGGCGCGTGCGCCGCGTGCAGGCGAGCGCGGCCAGCGCCAGAAGTTCTCGGCGCTCGGCGAGATCCTCACAGTCAACGGCCTGACCGTTGACGCGGCAAAGGCGCGCCCAGACTTTGGCGACTTGACGCCGCTGTACCCGCAAGAGCGCCTCCACCTCGAGACGGACTCTCGCAACCTCACCAACCGCGTCATCGACCTTGTTGCCCCCATCGGCAAGGGCCAGCGCGGGCTCATCGTCTCGCCCCCCAAGGCGGGCAAGACGCTCGTGATGCAGTCCATCGCCAACGCCATCGCCACGAACAATCCTGAGGTTCACCTCATGATCGTGCTCGTGGACGAGCGTCCCGAGGAGGTCACCGACTTCCAGCGCTCCGTTAAGGGCGAGGTCATCGCCTCTACCTTCGACAGGCCCGCCGCGGACCACACGATGGTTGCCGAGCTCGCCATCGAGCGCGCCAAGCGCCTCGTGGAAATGGGCCAGGACGTCATGATCCTGCTCGACGGCATCACGCGCCTAGGCCGCGCGTACAACCTTGCTGCCCCAGCGTCGGGCCGTATTTTGTCCGGCGGTGTGGACTCCTCCGCGCTCTACCCGCCAAAGCGCTTCTTTGGTGCCGCGCGCAACATCGAGCACGGTGGCTCGCTCACTATCCTCGCGACCGCGCTCGTGGAGACCGGTTCCAAGATGGACGAGGTCATCTTCGAGGAGTTCAAGGGCACGGGCAACATGGAGCTCAAGCTCTCGCGCCAGCTCGCCGACCGCCGCATCTTCCCTGCTGTTGACGTTAATGCCTCCGGTACGCGCCGCGAGGAGATTCTCATCAGCCCCGAGGAGCTCAAGATCAGCTGGAAGCTGCGCCGCGTGCTCACGGGCCTCGAGAACCAGGCGGCAGCCGAGCTGCTCCTTGGTCGCCTCAAGGAGAACAAGACCAACGCGGAGTTCCTCATGCAGGTGGCCAAGACCACCCCGGACAGTCAGTTCGACGCAGACAAGTAACTCGACAACCGTTCAAGGCCGGGCCCACCATTCGGTGGACCCGGCCTTTGCGCATCCGGCACGGGCGCCCAAAATGCGCAATTGCGAAAACGGGTGCACTATGGGGGTGCCGCTCGATCCGACCGATCCCGCGGCACATGCATTGAGCTGGGGGGGTTCGCTCACGCGTGCACCCCCTTCCTTGCGCCGCACACGTCACCCCTGTGCGCGGCGCTCCACTTACGAAGGAGGAGGCATAGTGCGCAAGACAATAGTTGCCATGACCGCTCTGGCAGTAGCGGGTACCGGATTGGTTGCGGCATCCGCCGCAACGGCAGCACCACCGGTTGCTCCACGGTCTGCAGAGGCGGTTCCGCCGGACAACCTGCCCAACCCACTTGACGCCAAGCGTGCAGCACTGCGCGAGCAGGCGGTTGTTGGTGTGCTCAACGGAGACCTTGATCCCGTCCAACGCGGCGACAGCACCGTCGTCAAGGTGGGCACCGAACAGGTCGCGAGCACGGACGGCTCCGCCACGGCACGCAGCAAGCCAACCGCAAAGGACCACACCAAGAGCCAATATGTGGAGCTCTCCAGAGAGACCACGGACCGCATCTTTGTTGTACTAGCCGAGTTTGGCGACACGCCTTCCCCATTTGAGCCTGCTGAGAACGCTCAACGCATCGAAGGTCCGCTGCATAACCAAATCCCAAAGCCCACCCGCTCGGTGGACAACAGCACGGTGTGGAACCCGGACTACTCGCAGGCGTACTTCCAGGGCCTTTATTTCCAAGGCAGCGAGTCGCTGCGGGGCTACTACGAGACGCAGTCTTCAGGGCGCTACAGCGTGAACGGTGAGGTCACCGACTGGGTCAAGGTGCCCAGCACGCAGGGCCGCTACGGCACCGATTCATGCGGCGACACCGTGTGCCCAACCGTATGGGACCTCGTGCGGGACGCTGCGAACATCTGGTACCAAGACCAGTTGGACCAGGGCCGTTCGGTGGCGGATGTCAACGCTGACCTGCAGTCCTTTGACCAGTGGGATCGCTACGACTTCGATGGCGACGGCAACTTCAACGAGCCCGATGGCTACATCGATCACTTCCAGATTGTGCACGCGGGCGGTGACGAGGCCGACGGCGACCCCGTCTACGGCGACGACGCGATCTGGTCGCACCGCTGGTACGCGTACTACACCGATGCCGGCGCCACGGGCCCCACTGACAATCAGCTGGGCGGCACGGAGATTGGCACGTCAGGCGTATGGGTGGGCGACTACACAATGCAGCCAGAGAACGGCGGACGCAGCGTGTTCTATCACGAGTACGGCCACGACCTTGGTCTCCCGGATGACTACAACGTCCTCTCCGGGGGTGACAATAACAACGAGTACTGGACGCTCATGGCCCAGAGCAGGCTGACTGACGCGCAAGACGGCGGCATCGGCGAGCGCGGTGGTGACCTTGGCGCGTGGAACAAGCTGCAGCTTGGCTGGCTCAACTACACGTACCTCGATGCCGGCCAGCACGCTCGGGTGGAACTCGGCAACTCGGAGTTCAACACAACGCACCCGCAGAGCCTCATCGTTGGTCTCCCCGAGAAAACTGTAGAAACGGATCTTGGTGAGCCAGCGTCGGGCACTAAGCAGTGGTACAGCGGAACTGGTGACAACCTGTCCCGCACCCTGACGCGTAGCGTGACGCTGCCAACGGGATCCCCGCAGCTCACGTTCCAGACGCGATACGACGTCGAGGAGGGCTATGACTACTTCTACGTTGAGGTGGACGATGGCAGTGGGTACGTCCCCATTCAGGGCAGCATCACCAACGTTGGTGACCTGCTTGCGACGGATGGCACCGAGCCAGACTGGATCGCGGCGTCCTTCGATCTGAGCCCCTACGCGGGCCAGACCGTCTCGTTGCGATTCCGGTACGTCACCGATGGAGCAGTTGCCGGAAATGACCCCGACGTCATCGATGGTGTCTTCCTTGACGACATCGCGATCGAGGGAGTCTTTGCGGATGGCGCCGAGGATGGTGACAACGGCTGGACAGCAGACGGGTTCGCCGCCGTTGGGCTCACGTCCACGTCGACATATCCCAACTACTACATCGCGGCGTACCGCTCGTACACGTCGTTCGACAAGTACCTGAAGACCGGCCCGTACTTCTTTGGATACGCCACCACCAAGCCCAACTTTGTGGATCACTTCCCCTACCAACAGGGGCTGCTCATCTCCTATTGGGACCTCTCGTACGCGGACAATGACACGTTCGCGCACCCAGGCAGCGGCCGAAACCTCTACATCGACGCCCACCCCAAGCCCGTGAAGGATGTCAACGGCAACTTGTGGCGGGCTCGAGTGCAGGTGTACGACGCCCCCTTCAGCCTCAAAAAGGCTGACTCGCTCAAGTTGCACGTCAACGGGAAGAAGAGCGACATCAAGGGAGCCAAGGCCAACCCGCTATTCGATGACACCAAGACGTACTGGTACTCGGAGCTGCCCAACCATGGCGTGAAGTTGCCGGGCGTGGGCGTCAAGATCCACGTGGATCGCCAAACCGACACCGGCATGACCGTGTCTGTCTCCTGACGCATGCGCGGCGGCTCGCGGGGTGAAGAGCCTTGGGAGCCGCCGCGGAATGCGCGTGCGTTATACCTAGTGAGGGTTAGCCAAGTGAGGCCAAACCTGGCACAATAGAACGCTGGCCAGCCGGTTCACCGCTGCAAGATGTGCAGACGGACCCGGCGGCACCTTAAGGGAGATCATGAAGCAAGATATTCACCCCGAGTACGTGGCCACCACTGTCACGTGCACCTGCGGCAACACCTTTGACACCAAGTCCACCGTCACGAGCGGCGCGATCAACGTTGAAGTTTGCTACGCCTGCCACCCGTTCTACACGGGCAAGCAGAAGATCATGGACACCGGTGGTCGCGTGGCGCGCTTCGAGAAGCGCTACGGCACCGCCGCGCCAAGTAACGACGCCGCGAAGTAACGTCGCCCCCTGTGGCCGAGGCCTTCGCGGCCGTCCAGCCACTGCTGGACGAGTACGCAGACATTGAACGGCAGTTAGCCGACCCCAGCGTCCACGCGGACACTGGGCGTGCTCGCACGCTCGGGCGCCGCTTTGCGGAGCTCGGGCGTGTGGTCGCGGCTCACCGTGCGTGGTCTGCGGCCGCGGAGGACCTCGCCGCCGCCCGGGATATGGCCGACGCCGATCCCGAGTTTGCGGCAGAAGTGCCGGCTTTGGAACTGGCAACGGAAGAAGCCACCGAGACCCTGCGTCGCATCCTCATTCCTCGCGACCCCGACGACGCGCGCGACGCGATCCTCGAGATCAAGTCCGGCGAGGGCGGCGAGGAGTCGGCGCTCTTCGCGGGCGACCTGCTGCGCATGTACCTCAAGTACGCCGAGCAGCAGGGCTGGAAGACCGAGGTGCTCGAGGCCAACCACACAGACATGGGCGGCTACAAGGACGTCTCCGTTGCCGTCAAGAGCTCCGGTGCGGTGCAGCCTGAGGACGGCGTGTGGGCGCACCTCAAGTACGAGGGCGGCGTGCACCGCGTGCAGCGCGTGCCAGCCACGGAGTCACAGGGCCGCATCCACACGTCTGCAGCCGGCGTGCTGGTGTTCCCGGAAGTGGAAGACGTTGCCGAGGTGGAGCTAGATCCCAACGACGTTCGCGTTGACGTGTTCCGCTCGTCCGGCCCCGGGGGCCAGTCCGTCAACACCACGGACTCCGCCGTTCGCCTCACCCACATCCCAACGGGCATCGTGGTGAGCTGCCAGAACGAGAAGAGCCAGCTGCAAAACAAGGAATCGGCATTCCGCATTCTGCGCGCGCGCTTGCTCGCGGCGCAAAAGGAAGCGGCGGATGCAGAGGCGAGCGACCTCCGCAAATCCCAGGTGCGCACCGTTGACCGCTCCGAGCGCATCCGCACGTACAACTTTCCGGAGAACCGCATTGCGGATCACCGCACGGGCTACAAGTCATACAACCTCGACCAGGTGCTCGCCGGTGACCTTGGGCCGGTGATCCAGTCCGCGCTAGACGCCGACGAGGCCGCTCGCCTCGCGGGAGCCGAGTAAGCCAGCATGCCGACCATTGGAGCCAGGGTGCGCTCCACTGCCCAACGACTGGCCGACGCCGGGGTCCCCTCGCCGCAGGTGGACGCCATTGTGCTCATTGCGCACACGCTGGGCTGGGACGTCAATCAGGTTCGCCTCGCAGCTGCTCGCGACGACGACTGGCCAGAGGACGCCGATCTTGACCGGCTCGAGACGCGAGTGACGCGCCGCGTGGAACGCGAACCGCTGCAGCACATCACGGGCACTGCGTACTTCCGCACCCTCGAACTTGAAGTTGGGCCCGGCGTCTTTGTGCCGCGTCCGGAGACCGAGACGGTGGCGCAAGTGGCCATCGATGCGGCGCGCGAGTCAATGAGCACAGGAGGCGCGCAAAGCGGCCCTGTCCGGGTCACGGACCTATGCGCCGGCTCTGGCGCCATAGGCCTCGCGATCGCCAATGAAGTGCCAAACTCCCTGGTAACACTCGTGGAAGCGAGCGAGGAGGCGTGGGTGTACTTGCGCCGCAATGTGCGCGCGCAGCCGCCGAGCGTGCGCGAGCGCGTGCGCACCGTGCTCGCCGACGCCCGCAATTGCCTGCGCCACTTTGACGCGTGCGCAGACGTAGTAGTGACCAACCCGCCATATATCCCTACAGGCATGGTGCCCCTGGACGCTGAGGTCGCCCTCCACGACCCGCCGCAAGCGCTCTACGGCCTGGGCGAGGACGGCCTGGCCGTGCCAAGGGACATCATTGACGAGGCCGTGCGCTTGCTGCGCATCGGTGGGGTGCTCATCGTTGAGCACGGTGACAGGCAGGGCGCCCAGTTGCGCGAATTCGCCGAATCATCCGTCTATTGGGACGCCGCCACCACGCTCAAGGACCTCACGGGCCGCGACCGCATGCTCGTGACGCGGCGCATCGGCGCGTAATCTACGGCGCGCGTCTGAGACACTGGTTCGCGTGATCCTGCCCTGCTTTGATCCCGCTACCTGGGGTCCGTCGCTCGACGCCGCCGTTGCCGCCGTGGAAGCGGGCTCCGTTATCGTCTTGCCAACGGACACGGTGTACGGCATAGGGGCCGACGCTTTCCAGCCCGACGCTGTGGCGGCAGTTCTCGCGGCAAAGGGCAGGGACCGGCAAATGCCGCCGCCCGTGCTCATTCCTTCGGTGCGGACCCTCGACGGGCTCGCTCGCGATGTGCCGGACACCGCCCGGGCGCTCATGGAGGCGTTCTGGCCGGGCGCGCTGACGGTCATCGTGTGGTCACAGCCCAGCCTTGCGTGGGATCTTGGTGAAACGCACGGAACCGTGGCGCTGCGGGTGCCCAACCATGCCGGGGCCAGGGCGCTCCTGGAACGGACCGGCCCCCTCGCGGTGACGAGCGCCAACCGCACCG
>CAYMRO010000045.1:0-11962 GCA_964392875.1 uncultured Demequinaceae bacterium | reverse complement strand
CGTAGAGCTCACGGTGGCCACCGCAATGCCCGCACTGGGCGCGCGCCCAACATGTACAACTATGTTCCCATGGGCCGTGATGTCCACCGCCACCTCAACGCCGTCAACGGCCTCGGCCAGCCGACGCTCTGGGCGGGAGGTGGCCAAGAACCTGCCCACCCGCTCCAGCGTCTCGCCAGCGTGGTCCACCAGCAGCAATTCAAAGGTCGCCGATGCCCCTGCCGCAGCGTCAACGAAGGTCGCGAGCGGAATGGCCACCTCAAACTCGGGACCTTGGCGATCCAACGGAACTGTGGTGACGGAGTCGATGGTGCGTGCCACTAGCGTGATAGCGGCCACCGACGTTGACACGCGTCCGCCCAGGAGGAGATTGCCCTCAACGACGTCCAGAAGGAGCCGTGCGCGCCCCGTTACTGGGCCTGCGGCGTCGCTTGTCGCCGTGCCAGTCTTCCGCCTTTTCAGCCGCGCGGCCCGGCGCCGCAACGACGCAGTTACTCGGCCGACCATGGCGGCCAACGATACACGAGCACCATTTCCCGCACCGCGACCGATGCCGGGAATGCTGGCTTAGACGAGCCCCAACTCACGCACCGCGTCCCGCTCCTCAACCAGCTCGGCGATCGACGCATCGAATGCCGCGCGCCCGCCCTTGCTGAAGTCCAGCCCCGGCACGATGCTCCACTTGCCACCAGCGGACGTTGCCGGGAAACCGCACACGAGCCCCTCGGGAACGCCGTAGGAGCCATCCGAGACGAGTCCGGCTGAGACCCACGTCCCCGCGGGCGTCCCCAGCACCCAATCGCGCACGTGGTCGATGGCCGCATTGGCAGCGGACGCCGCCGAGGAGGCCCCGCGCGCCTCGATGACCGCCGCGCCGCGCTTCGCCACGGTGGGCACAAACGTGTGCTCAAACCACAGCTCGTCGGCGATCATGTCTTCCGCCCGGCGCGTGCCGATGTACGCGTAGCTGCTGTCCGGATACTGCTTGGCGGAGTGGTTGCCCCAGATGATGACGTTTTTCACTTGCCCGACGCTCTGGCCAGTTTTCGCGGCCAGCTGGGCTAGGGCGCGGTTGTGGTCAAGGCGCATCATTGCCGTGAAGCGTTCCGCGGGGACATCCGGCGCGTGCGCCGCGGCGATGAGCGCGTTGGTGTTCGCGGGGTTGCCCACCACGAGCACGCGGATGTCTTCCGCAGCCCCGGCGTTGATCGCCGCGCCCTGCGGGCCAAAGATGCCGCCGTTTGCTGCCAACAGATCGCCGCGCTCCATGCCAGCCCCACGCGGACGGGCGCCCACGAGAAGTGCCACGTTCGCACCATCGAAAGCCGGCGTCGGGCTATCAAAAATGTCAACGCCATCCAGGAGCGGGAACGCGCAGTCTTCAAGCTCCATCGCGGTGCCCTCTGCGGCCTTGGTCGCGGCGGGGATTTCCAGGAGGCGCAAGCGCACTCGCGTGTCCGGGCCCAGCATGGCGCCGGAGGCGATGCGGAACAGCAGTGCGTAGCCGATCTGGCCGGCTGCGCCGGTGACTGTGACGTTGACGGGGGTGGTCATGAGGGACTCCGTGATTGGTGGTTAGGCGAGGCGTGCGGCGAGGCGCTCGTCGAGGGTTGCGAGGAAGGCTTCAGTGGTCTGCCAGGCCTGATCCGGCCCAACAAGTGCCGCGAGGTCCTTGGTCATGTTGCCGGCTTCAACGGCCTTGATGACAACGTCCTCGAGCGTGTTGGCAAAGCCCGTGACCTCTGGCGTGCCGTCAAGCTTGCCGCGGTGCTTGAGTCCGCCGGTCCACGCGAAGATGCTCGCGATGGGGTTGGTGGACGTTGGCTGGCCGGCCTGGTGCTGGCGGTAGTGGCGCGTCACGGTGCCGTGCGCGGCCTCCGCCTCAACTGTCTTGCCGTCTGGCGTCATCAGGACGCTCGTCATGAGGCCAAGCGAGCCAAAGCCCTGCGCCACGGTGTCGCTCTGGACGTCGCCGTCGTAGTTCTTGCAGGCCCACACGTAGCCGCCCTCCCACTTCATGGCGGCGGCCACCATGTCGTCGATGAGGCGGTGCTCGTAGGTGAGGCCGGCTTCCTTAAACTGCGCGGCAAACTCACGTTCAAAGACGTCCGCAAAGATGTCCTTGAACGCGCCGTCGTAGGCCTTGAGGATGGTGTTCTTAGTGCTGAGGTACACGGGGTAGCCGCGCTGTAGTCCGTACGAGAAGGACGCGCGCGCAAAGTCCGCGATGGACTCGTTGAAGTTGTACATGCCCATGGCCACACCGCCGCCCTCGGGCATCTTGACTACCTGGTGCTCGATGGGCGCGCTGCCGTCTTCCGGCGTGAAGGTGATGGTGACCGTGCCGGCGCCAGGCACCTTGAAGTCGGTGGCCTTGTACTGATCGCCGTGCGCGTGACGGCCAATGATGATGGGCTTGGTCCAGCCCGGCACCAGGCGCGGCACGTTGGAAATGATGATGGGCTCGCGGAACACCACGCCGCCCAGGATGTTGCGGATGGTGCCATTGGGGCTCACCCACATCTTCTTGAGGCCAAACTCCTCGACGCGCGCCTCATCGGGCGTGATCGTTGCGCACTTCACGCCAACGCCGTGGTGCTTGATGGCGTTCGCGGCGTCGATGGTGATCTGGTCGTCGGAGGCGTCCCTGCTCTCGATGGAGAGGTCGTAGTACGCGAGGTCAACGTCCAAGTACGGGTGGATCAGCCGCTCCTTGATGAACTGCCAGATGATCCGCGTCATTTCGTCGCCATCGAGTTCTACGACAGTTCCTTCGACCTTGATCTTCGCCATCAATGCTCCTATGCGATGCGTGGGTTTTCTAGGCACAAATCTAGTCCACGCCAGCCGCGTGGGTTTCCGGCCCGACGCTGGCTCAAGGTGGCAGGATGGCTGGCAGTGGGATCCGTCCCGCGTCCATACAAGGAGGAGACATGTCCGATTCCGCTGCGGCAGAAGCCGCCGAGGAGTTCACAGAAGAGTTCGAAGCCGACATTTGGGCCGATGAGCCCGCCGGCCCAAGTCTGATCAGCAAGATGCTCGCCGAGGCCGTTGGCACTTTCATCCTGGTGCTGCTTGGCGTAGGTACCGCGCTGACCGCCGGCACGTCCACCAATGGCACCGAGTCCATCGGCTTGGCGTTCGCCGTTGCGCTCATCATTGCCATCGTTGTCTTTGGCGGGATCAGCGGTGCGCACGTCAATCCGGCGGTGACACTTGGCGTGTGGCTCGCGGGACGGTTCCCGGGCCGCGACGTGGTGCCCTACATCCTTGCTCAGGTCATCGGCGGCTTGTTCGCCGGCGCCACGCTGTACATGTTCATCGCGACCCACCCCAATGTGGAGAACGCCAAAGAGGTGTACTCCACGGCGGCCATCGGCTTTGGCGACCACTCGCCGGCGGGCTTTGGCGCCGCGGCAGGTCTCACGGTTGAGGCCGTGGCCACCGCGCTGCTCGTGCTGGTGGTGCTCGCAGCTACCGCACGCACCGCAGTAAAGGGCGTCGCGCCGTTCGCGATCGGCCTGACGCTAGGCGCGCTCGTTATATTCGCGATCCCGTTCACCAACGCGGGCATCAACCCTGCGCGCGCCACCGCCACGGCCCTGCTCTCCGATTCGTGGGCCATCGCCCAGCTCTGGGCGTTCTGGGTTGCCCCGCTCGTGGGTGCCGCGATCGTTGGCCTGCTCTATCGGGCGTTCGCTCCGGTCGAGGAGATCGAGATCGTCGAGGTTGTGGAAGTCATCGAGTAGTACCCCTAGCAGTCCGCAACGGCGCCCCGCCGAATGGTGGGGCGCCGTTGCGCTCCCAGTCCCGCCGCCGCCGTCCTACCCCGAATTGGTGCGTGGCGTCAGGAATTCAGCCCTGAACCTGACGCCACGCACCAATTCGGGGTGGGTGGGCGGGGGGTGGAGGGGGTTAGCCCAGCGGGGTGGTTAGCCCCAGCAGCAGCAGCGCCACCCCAAGGAAGCCGAGCACCGCCGAATCGACAGCGCGCGAGCGCACCGCGAACGCTCGTGCCCCCGGCGCGTAGATGCGTGCTACCGCGCCCGCTATCGCAAAGGCGCCCAACAACAGCACGCCCGCCTGCGCATTCACGAGCACACCAAACGCGACGATTCCCGCACCGCCAAGGGGCGCGAGGGTCGCTACGCGCGGGGCGGCGAGGAGAGGTTCGGAGTCAGCCATATCAGTGGAAGAAGTGCCTAGTACCCGTGTGATACAGGGTGATTCCTGCCGCCTCGGCGGCAGCGATGACCTCTTCGTCTCGCACGGACCCACCTGGTGAGACCACAGCGCGCACGCCGGCATCGATGAGCACCTGGAGACCGTCGGCAAAGGGGAAGAACGCGTCCGACGCTGCCACAGCTCCCGCAGCCCGATCACCAGCGCGCTGCACGGCAAGGCGGCACGAATCCACCCTGTTGACCTGGCCCATGCCGATGCCAACTGCGGCACCATCGGCGGCGAGCAGTATCGCGTTGGACTTTGCCGAGCGGCATGCCCGCCACGCAAAGTCGAGGTCAGCGAGAGTGGCCGCGTCCGCCGCGGCGCCCGCCACCAATGTCCACGTGGCCGCGTCGTCACCGTCGGCATCGATGCGGTCCGCGCTCTGCAACAAGATGCCGCCACTGATGTGGCGCACGTCGCCACCGGCAACGCCCCCACTGACCTCGAGCACCCGCAGGTTCTTCTTGGTGGCAAGGATCTCCAGCGCCTCGGCCTCAAATCCGGGCGCCACCACCACCTCGGTGAAGATGGGCGCGATGGAGCGTGCGGCCTGGGCCGTCACAATCCCATTGGATGCGATCACCCCGCCGTAGGCGGAGACGGGGTCCGTAGCGTGCGCCTTGGCGTGGGCCGCAGCGATGGACTCCCCCACCGCGATGCCGCACGGATTGGCGTGCTTGATCACAGCAACGGCAGGCTGCGCAAAGTCGTGCGCAGCGCGCCACGCGGCATCGGCGTCAACGTAGTTGTTGTAGGACATTTCCTTGCCCTGTAGCTGCCGAGCACCCGCGAGACCAGCGGCACCAAACTCGTTCACATAGAGGGCCGCGCGCTGGTGCGGGTTCTCGCCGTAGCGCAGCGACGCAACGCGCGTGGCGCTGAAGCCAACCCAACCGGGGAAGCCAGCCGCGTCGTCGGGCGAAACAACGTTGCCCATCCATGACGCAACGGCAATGTCATACGTGGCGGTGTGGCGGAAGGCGGACGCGGCAAGGGCCTTGCGCTGGTCCAGCGTGAAGCCGCCCTGTTCAACGGCGGCGAGTACATCTGGGTAAGCGTCCGGCGTGACAACCACGGCAACACTTGGGTGGTTCTTTGCCGCGGCGCGCACCATCGACGGGCCGCGGATGTCGATCTGCTCAACGACCTCGTCCTCTGACGCCCCGGAGGCAACCGTTGCGGCGAAGGGATAGAGGTTGACCACCACGAGGTCGAACGGCTCAATTTCCAGCTCCTCGAGCTGGGACACGTGATCCGGAAGGCGGCGGTCCGCGAGGATGCCTGCGTGAATGCGCGGATGGAGCGTTTTGACGCGACCATCGAGCGACTCGGGAAACTCGGTGACCTTCTCAACCGGCGTCACGGAGATGCCCGCGGCAAGGATGGTCGCGGCCGTTGAGCCCGTGGACACCAGTTCAACCCCGGCCGCATCCAGGCCGCGCGCCAAGTCGATGAGCCCCGTCTTGTCATAGACGGAGACGAGCGCCCTGCGCAGTGGGATTCTGCTCAGCGGAAAACGGTGGGTCATGAACTCTCCTGCGTCTCGATTCCGGTGGGACCAATCCGCACCGCGCGGCCGTCCACGGTCCATCCCTCGCGAACCATCCGGCCAACGGTGGAGACCACCAACTGGCGCTCCACTTCCTTGATGCGCTCGTGGAGGGATTCCTCTGTGTCATTGTCCTCCACCGGTACCGCCGCCTGAGCGACTATGGGACCAGCATCCACGCCCGCATCCACGATGATCACCGTGCAGCCGCTGATCTTGGCACCACCGGCGAGGGCGTCCCGCACCCCGTGCGCGCCCGGATAGGAGGGCAGCAGCGCCGGGTGAGTGTTGACGATGCGGCCGCCAAAGCGGTCAAGGCACGGGGCTCCAAGAATCCGCATGAAGCCGGCCAAAACAATCAGATCGGGCTCAAAACTCGCGATGGTGCGCGCCACCGCCTCGTCCCACAGCGCCCGGTCCGCAAAGTCCGCAAAAGCTACTACAGCCGTGGGAATGCCCGCCTCGCGCGCGATGCCAAGCCCGGCGACGTTGTCCCTATCCGCGATGACCGCGCACACTCGCGCACCGTATTCGGCAGCCGCCGTGGCGTCGAGGATGGCCTTCATGGTGGTGCCCGCCCCGGAGATGAGAATCACGACTCGAGCAGGTGCCACGCGAAGAGCCTAACGGGACGGCGGCGTTGGCACCTACCCTTGAGGCATGACCACATCCACAACCGAACGCCCCACCTTGCCAAAACGGCTCCGTAGGGACTCGTTGTGGACCCTTGGAATGCTCGCACTCACGGGCTTGGCCTGGGCGTTCGGCATACCAACGTCCTTCCTGGTGTTGCTCACGGGGCCCGCCACCATCGCCTTCGCAATTTCCGCGCTGGTGCATACGCGCGGCGTGGAAACCACGGGCGGAATCCGGATCTGGCTGTGGATCGCCATTGGGGTTGGCGGAATGTCGCTGCTGATGGGACTGGGACTCATCATCCTGCGTGGGCGAATAGAACAGTTCGACGCCTGCATGGATAGGGCCATCACGGAGACCGCTCAGCGCGAGTGCAGGGTGCAGCTTGACAAGGATTACGCGGAGATCAGGGACAAATATTCCAACTACGGGACAGTCAAGAATCCCTGAGTTGCCGGCTCGGCATCGGGGACGACGCTGAGGTGGGGCACCCGCTCCCGTCGCCCACGCACGGCGTGGGTAAGCATCAAGAGCCCGTGCGCTATGCCGTATCCCAGCAAAGCGAGCAGGGCAAAGGTGATGGCAACGGGAGTCACCTCGACGCCAACAAACGCCAGCCTGCCAGGACCCAAGGCCCCCGTAGCTACGGCGCCGAGCAGCGCCACCACCACGGCGCACACCGCCACGGCCATGCCGAGTGCCGGCACGTCCGCCAGCGCGGTGCCCATGCGGCGGCGCAACGCGAGCCGCAGCATCATGGCTAGCGCCACGATGGCCGCGGGAGCCCATGAAATCCACCCACCGGAAATTGTGGGGAGGGCGCCAAAAATCGGAAAGCTGGGGACGGCGTCGGCCGCAATCTCGCTGGGCGAATACACGCTGCCCTCGCCCACCGAGAAGCCCGGCCCGGTGATCCAGCCCAGCATCCATACGGAGATGTTGGGGGCGTAGAGCGCTTCGCCGAACGCGAGCGCCACGCCGCCGAGCGGATCAATCCCGAGCGCCGCCACGGAGTCGGCGATGCGGCCCCGGCCCAGGTAGGTGAAGCCGCCAGCGACAACGGCGGCCACGCACAGGCTCGCGGCCACGGTGGCGAGACCAAGCCGCAATCCTTGCCGTACCGCGATAGCGATGCGCGGCACCCAGCCAAACTCCGCGCCGTGCGCACGCCAGATGCCCGCCGCCACCGAGGGGCCAGCAATGACGAGGGAGATGACCGCAGTCCGCGCGGTGTGGGCCACGGGCTCGGGGTAGCCACGCATGGCGGCAATCTCGGCCATGCATACGAGCCCTACGTAGGTGCCCGTGGCCACGGCCCAGCTGGCCCACGATTTGGTGCAGAAGCGGCGCGCAATGGCCGCGAGGATGAAGCCAATCAGCACCGTGAGCCCAAGCGGCGCGAGCGTGAAGGCAACGCTCTCCACGATGAACGGCACGCCGTGAGCCATGAGCCACAAGCGCACCGACAGCTTGGTGACGTTCATCCAGTCGATCGCCGCCGAGCCGTTGGCGGTTGGTGCCGCCGCGGCCGCCGCGAACGCGGGCGTGATGACCACAACGAGGCCCAGCACGGCGGCCTGCACGCCCGTGAGCGCGCCGCCAACCCAGCCGGGCGCGCCCGCGAGCACCGCTTGCAGGCGGGATTGGGGGCGCGTATGTGGGTGCTTTGCCGTCACCTGGCTATCGTCGCTTGCGATGGGCCCGCGCAGTGGCACCGGCGCGCGGCGAGGTTGATTAGGGCGTCAGCTCAGGATTTCGCGCATGAGGTTGGCGGTCTCGGAAGGCGTCTTGCCCACGCGCACTCCGGCAGCCTCGAGCGCCTCCTTCTTGGCCTGTGCCGTTCCGGAGGAGCCGGAGACGATGGCGCCAGCGTGGCCCATCGTCTTGCCCTCTGGCGCCTCGAAGCCGGCAACATAGCCCACCACGGGCTTAGTGACGTGGTCGCGAATGTACGCGGCCGCGCGTTCCTCGGCGTCGCCGCCAATCTCGCCAATCATCACAATCGCCGCGGTGTCTGGGTCATTCTCAAACGCCTCGAGGCAATCGATGTGGGTGGTGCCGATGACGGGGTCGCCGCCAATGCCAACGCACGTGGAGAAGCCAAGGTCGCGCAGCTCAAACATCATCTGGTAGGTGAGCGTGCCGGACTTGGACACGAGCCCAATCTTGCCGGGGCCCGTGATGTTGGCAGGGGTGATGCCCACGTTGGACTGGCCCGGCGTGATGAGACCTGGGCAGTTGGGGCCAATGAGGCGCGTGCCCTTGGACTGCGCGTACGCGAAGAATTCCGCGGAGTCCGCCACGGGCACACCCTCGGTGATGATCACCACGAGCGGCACGCCGGCGTCGACGGCCTCAATGACGGCGGACTTGGTGAAGGCGGGGGGAACAAAGACCACCGAGACGTCGGCGCCCGTGGCGGCAACGGCGTTGGCCACCGTGCCGAACACGGGGACGGTCACGCCCGGGAACTCCACCTGCTCGCCCGCCTTGCGCGGGTTGACGCCGCCAACGATCTGCGTGCCGGAGGCGAGCATGCGGGTGGTGTGCTTCATGCCCTCGGAGCCGGTCATGCCCTGGACGATCACCTTGGATGCTGCGGTCAGAAAGATTGCCATGTGAGTAACTCCTTATGCTGCCGCGGCGGCGAGCTCAGCGGCCTTGGCCGCGGCGCCGTCCATGGTCTCGACGATGGTCACGAGCGGGTGGTTGGCCGCGGCGAGGATCGCGCGGCCCTCCTCAACGGCGTTGCCGTCCAGGCGGACTACCAGGGGCTTCGATGCCTCGTCGCCCAAGGTCTCCAGGGCACCCACGATGCCACTGGCCACCTCGATGCACGAGGTGATGCCGCCAAAGACGTTCACAAAGACTGACTTAACTTGCTCATCGTTGAGGATGACGTCCAGCCCGTTCGCCATCACGGCGGCCGATGCCCCCCCGCCAATGTCGAGGAAGTTCGCTGGCTTTTGGCCGCCAAACGCCTCGCCCGCGTAGGCGACAACGTCGAGCGTGGACATCACGAGCCCCGCGCCGTTGCCGATGATGCCCACCGAGCCATCGAGCTTCACGTAGTTGAGGTCTAGCGCCTTGGCCTTCGCCTCGAGGGGATCCGCCGCGGTAGCGTCTTCCAACTCCGCGTGGTCCGGGTGCCGGAAGTCTGCGTTCGCGTCGAGCGTCACCTTGCCGTCGAGGGCGATGATCGAGCCGTCCTCCGTGCGCACCAGCGGGTTGACCTCCACAAGCGTGGCGTCCTCCTCGCGGTAGACGGTCCACAGCTTCTGGATCACCTCTGCAACGGGGCGAGCGAGCTCCGCCGAGAAGCCAGCGGCCGCGACGATCTCCGCCGCCTTTGCCGCGTCAATGCCAACTAGAGGATCCACCGCAACCCTGGCCAGAGCGTCGGGCCGCTCAACGGCGAGCTGCTCAATGTCCATGCCGCCCTCAACTGAGCACATGGCCAAGTAGCGGCGTTCCGCCCTGTCGAGCAGTACGGAGAAGTAGAACTCTTCCGCGATGGCGGCGCCCGCGGCGACCATCACGCGGTGCACCGTGTGGCCCTTGATGTCCATGCCCAGGATCGCTTGCGCGGCGGCCTCCGCGTCATCAGGAGTCTTCGCTACCTTCACGCCGCCTGCCTTGCCGCGGCCGCCAACCTTCACTTGCGCCTTGACGACGGTGAGGCCGCCCAGCTGCTCGGCTGCGGCTCGCGCCTCGGCGGGGGTGGTGGCGACGATGCCGGGCAGCACGGGTACGCCGTGCTTCTCAAACATGTCGCGCGCTTGGTACTCGAAGAGGTCCATGAAAGTCCTTAGCGGCGTGGCTGGGCGCGGATCGCGCGCCGGGTTTACCTGCCTAGCCTAGTAGGGCCCGACGCTGTGGTTGCGTCGCGCTTCACGAGGGCTAATGGGCACGCACCAAGCTAAACGGCACCAAACTTGACCGCGGTATCGCGAATGGAGCGGGCCGACGCTGTCAGAGTTGCGCGCTCGTGTGCAGACAGCGGAACCTCCACGCGCTGCACCACTCCCTGCCTGCCAACTATCGCGGGAAGGGACATGCACACCTCGCCCACGCCCGGAAAGTCGGTGAGGGTGGAGATGGGGAGCACG
The DNA here is from genome assembly GCA_964392875.1 of uncultured Demequinaceae bacterium. Lineage (GTDB taxonomy): Bacteria > Actinomycetota > Actinomycetes > Actinomycetales > Demequinaceae > Demequina. The sequence continues at coordinate 1,441 of CAYMRO010000045.1, read as the reverse complement.
CGGTGCTGATCGCCAAGCACCGCCTCCACGATGCGCGCTCCGGCTGCGCCAATCGCGTAGTTAGTAGCGCCTTTACCAGCAATGATGGTGTACGCGGACTGCACAACGTCACGGTGGATGCGTGCCCGCACGTCATCGGTCATGACCACCACTCCGTTCTCGTCAACCCACTCGAGCAGCGGAACGCCACCAATGGAAGCGGACGACCACAGCGCCACCTCGGAGTCTCCGTGCTCGCCCGCGATGTACGCGTGCACATTGCCAACGGCCACATTGACCTCGCGCGCGATCTCGTGGCGCAGCCGCGACGAGTCCAGCACGGTGCCGGAGCCGAACATGCGCTCGGGGCTCATCCCCGACTTCTTGATGGCCGCGTATGTCACCACGTCAACGGGGTTTGTCACGAGAACAAAGATGGCGTTGGGCGCCGCCTCAATGAGCGGGGGAATCACCTTGTCCATGAGCGCAATCGTGGCGCCAGCAAGCTCCATGCGACTCTGACCCGGCTGCTGTTTGGCGCCAGCCGTGATGACTACAACGTCGGACCCTTCGACCACGTCGATCTGGTCCGAACCAATGACCTTTGCCTCCGGCATGAACTGAATGCCGTGGGCGAGGTCCAGAGCCTCCGCCTCGACCTTCGCCTTGTTGATGTCGAAGAGCGCAACGGTGCGGGCAAATCCGCGCATGAGCCCCGCGTAAGCGAGGGTGGAGCCAACAGCCCCCGCTCCAACGATTGACACTTTCGAGGTCTTCGCGTCCATGCGCGTCAGCCTAGCTGGCGGTGGCTGTCAGGCAACGTCGAAAGACTGCCAGCCCCCTCAGTCGTTGGTGAGACTCTACAGCTTGGTCAGCGCATTGAATCGGAGACTCAGGCGCTTCACTTCCGAGCCAAAATCCACCTTCGCCACCGTGTTCTTGCCCGAGCCTTCCACCGCGATCACGGTGCCAAGCCCAAACTTGTCGTGGGTGACGCGGTCGCCCACCTCAAAACCAACATCGCCCGACGCTCCCCCGGCTCCCGCATTGATTCCTGGCGGGCTCGGTGGCACAGACCGCGAAGACACTGCGCCAACACGTCCGTAGATGTTGCCGTCATCGCGATCCTGGTTGGAACCGTAGCCCGCAGACCCGTACCCCATGGAACTCCACGCTCCTGAGCGGGACGAACCGCGGTCCGAGCGAGCACGCAGCGTTGCCATGGAGGTTTGCGAACGAGACCACTCCACGAGGTCCGTTGGAATCTCCTCCACAAAGCGCGAAGGCGGGAAGTATTGCGGGGCACCAAAGCTCGCGCGCAGTTCTGCACGCGTCAGATACAGCCGCTGCCGCGCGCGCGTCACCCCCACATAGGCGAGCCGCCGCTCCTCTTCAACGTCCTTGGCACTGCCCGATTCCAAAACACGGGCGTGCGGGAAGGTACCGTCCTCAAGGCCCGTGA
>CAYMRO010000044.1:0-12343 GCA_964392875.1 uncultured Demequinaceae bacterium | reverse complement strand
GGCGACCCAAACCGCGAGGTGGGCGCGTAGTAAGAGGAGACCTGGTAGCCCCACGAGCCGCCGAAAGGGTGCTCCATGACGGGCATGAACTCCACGTGCGTGAAGCCAAGTTCCTTGACGTAGGAGACGAGCTCGCGCGCCAGATCCCTATAACTCAGTCCCTGACGCCACGAGCCAAGGTGCACCTCATACGTGCTCATGGGCGCCTGGTGTGGCTGGTGGTGCGGGCGGTCCGTCATCCACGCGCTGTCACTCCACGTATAGGAAGACTCAGTAACGACCGACGCTGTCTGGGGTGGGCGCTCCGTGGACTTGGCCATGGGGTCGGCCTTTTGGCGCCACCGGCCGTCCTTGCCCAGGATTTCAAACTTGTAGGTGGTCCCGGTGCTGATGCCCGGCACAAACAACTCCCACACGCCGGAGACGCCCAGTGAGCGCATCGCATGCGATGCGCCTTGCCATAGGTTGAAGTCGCCAACGATGCGCACGGCGCGCGCGTTGGGCGCCCACACCGCAAAGGCGGTACCAGTGACGTCCCCCAGTACCGAGGGGTATCGCTTGACGTTGGCACCGAGCACGTCCCACAGGCGCTCGTGGCGACCCTCGCGGATGAGGTGCAGATCCAGCTCGCCCAAGGTGGGCAGGAAGCGGTAGGGATCGTCCGTGATCACCGGTTCCGCGTCATAGGTGACATGCACGCGGTAGTCGGGAGCGTCTGCGCCCGGAAGTTCCGCAACCCAGACGCCGTGATGCTCGTGTTTGGCCTCAAACCGGCCGTCAAGCGTTTCAATCTCCACCACGGACGCGAGCGGACGCAACACGCGAATCGTGACCTCGCCGTTGGACACGTGCGGACCGAGCACCGAATGTGGCTGGTAGAACGTGCCAGCCGCAACTTCGGCGAGTATCGCCTTATCGACGTTAGCCACGACGCACCACCAGCCAGTAGAAGGATTGAGGAGCGAACGTGAGGCGTAGCGTGCCATCCTCTGACACGTCTTGGAAGGGAGTCTTGTTGACGATGGTACGCACCTTCCTTCCTGCGTGCTCGGGGAGCGACACCAGCGCGGATGCCTGATGCGACGAGAAGTTCATCGCTACGAGCACTGACTCTTCCGGATGCGTCCGGAGAAATGAGAATACTGACGGGTGGTCGCTGGGGACATCCTCATACCCGCCGTCGGAGAACGCGGGGTGTTGAGCGCGCGCCGCGAGGAAGCGCCGAAGCCAATACACGAGCGAGGTGTCCTGCATGAGGTCGCGCTCCACGTTGACGCCGTTGTAGTGGTGCACCAGTGACTGCACGATGGGCAAGTAGAGGGCGCCGGGATCGGCATCGGAGAAGCCCGCGTTGCGGTCCGGGTCCCACTGCATGGGGGTGCGAACAGAGTCGCGATCCGGGAGCCAGACGTTGTCGCCCATCGCGATCTCGTCGCCGTAGTACAGGCACGGAGTGCCGGGCAGGGACAGGATCAGCGCATGCGCGAGTTCCATCGCGTGGCGCGAATTGTCGAGCAGGGGAGCGAGGCGGCGGCGGATGCCGGTGTGCGCCTTCATTTGGGGGTGCGGCGCGTACCAATCAAACATCTGGTGGCGCTCTTCCACACTCACCATCTCGAGCGTCAACTCGTCATGGTTGCGCAGGAACGTTGACCATTGCCCATTTGCGGGGGGAACGGGGGTGTTGTGGAGTACCTCGCGGAGTTTGGTGGCGTCCTCGGCCTTGATGGAATAGAAGATGCGCGGCATGACCGGGAAGTGGAAGCACATGTGGCATTCCGGCTCCTCCTCGGTGCCAAAGTATTCGGCCGCCTCGTGCGGAGGCTGGTTGGCCTCGGCGAGCAGCACCGCTTGTGGTGATTCGCGATCAACGAGCGCTCGCAGTTCGCGGAGGAACGCGTGGGTGCGGGGGTCGTTTTCGCCCGCATTGCCGTCGTCCTCGAAGAGGTAGGGGACGGCGTCCAGCCGGAACCCATCGATGCCCTTGGCGAGCCAGAAGCTCGCAATATCGAGCATCTCCTGCCGCACCTTGGGATTCTCAAAGTTAAGGTCTGGCTGATGGGAGTAGAAGCGATGCCAGAAGTACTGTTCCCGTACCGGGTCCCAAGCCCAGTTGGACGTCTCAACGTCCGTGAAGATGATGCGCGCGTCGAGCCACTTGTCGTTAGTGTCGTTCCACACGTAGTAATCGCCGTATGGCCCGTTCCGATCGTGCCGAGAGGCCTGGAACCAGGGGTGTTGATCGCTCGTGTGGTTCATGACGAGGTCAATCGTGATGCGCATGCCGCGCCGGTGGACCTCCTCAATCAGTTCCTCAAAGTCCGCCATGGTGCCGTAGCGGGGGTCAATGCCCCGGTAGTCGGCAACGTCGTAGCCGCCGTCCCGCAGTGGGGACGGATAAAACGGCGGGAGCCACAGCGCGTCAACGCCCAGCCATGAGAGATAGTCGAGCCGTTTGATGAGCCCGCGGAGGTCGCCAATTCCGTCCGAATCGGAGTCGTGGTACGCCCGCACAAGCACCTCGTAGAACACGGCCGTTCGGTACCACAGGGGATCGTTCATGAGGTCGCGCTCGCGCTTGGGCAGCGCCTTGAGAAGTCGCTTCATGAATGCCTCACCACCGCCGCGTGCGCAAGTGTCACCGCGGGATCAAAGCGCACAAAGAATTCCCGCCCCCAGTGGAACGTATCCCCGGTGACGGCGTCGTCTACGGCGAGCACAGCGTCGTCCGTTTTGCCGATCTCTCCGAGGTCAAGCCACACCACGCCCTCCTGGACGTGGTGGGCGTCAAAACTCACAACCGTGATCACGGTGTCCTCCTTCCCAGTTGGCGACTCGGCGGCGCTCAGGTGTCGCGAGAAGCACAGCACTTTGGAGTTGGAACTTGGGTGGATGGTGAGGCCGCGCAGGCGGCGCGTGGCCGGGTGGTGCGCCCTGAGGTGGTTGAGATTGGTGAGCAGGGTCTCGATGCCATAGACGTCTGCCTGCGCCCAGTCGCGGGCTTTGAACTCGTACTTCTCGTTGTCGATCTGCTCCTCAACGCCAGGGCGCGGAACGTTCTCCACAAACTCGTAGCCGGTATAGATGCCGTAACTTGGCGAGCCCGTTGCCGCGAGCACCGCGCGCATCCGGTACAGGGGCGGACCGCCGTGCTGCATGTCAGGGGTGAGGATGTCGTGCGTGGTTGGCCAAAAGTTGGGGCGCATGTAGAAGGACGCCGGTCCGCTCAGCTCTTCGAGGTACTCGGCCATCTCCTCGGCACTCTGGCGCCACGTGAAATAGGTGTAACTCTGGTGGAAGCCAATCCGCGCAAGCGTGTGCATCACGGCAGGGCGCGTGAACGCCTCTGCGAGGAAGATGACGTCTGGGTGGTGCTCCTGGAAGTGCCGTAGCAGGCGCTCCCAGAACGTGAGCGGCTTGGTGTGCGGATTGTCCACGCGGAAGAGCGTCACGCCCGCCGCCACCCAGTGCTCCAGCAGATCCCTGATCGCTACGTAGATGCCCTCAGGATCGTTGTCAAAATTCAGGGGGTAAATGTCCTGGTACTTCTTTGGCGGGTTCTCCGCGTAGGCGATGGTGCCGTCGAGGCGCGTGGTGAACCACTCCGGGTGCTCCGTGACCCACGGGTGGTCTGGTGAGCACTGCAGGGCGAGGTCCAGCGCCACTTCCAGTCCCAGCTCGTGGGCGCGCGCCGTGAAGTTGCGGAATTGACGGAGAGTCCCCAACTGCGGATGGATCGCGTCGTGACCGCCCTCCGCCGCCCCAATCGCGTAGGGACTGCCGGGGTCGCTCGGCTCCGCCTTGAGCGAGTTATTGCGCCCCTTGCGATACGTGAGGCCAATGGGGTGGATGGGAGTCAGATAGACAACGTCGAAGCCCATCGCGGCGATCGCGGGCAGGCGCTTGGACGCCGTAGTAAACGTGCCCGACGCCCACTCGCCTGTGCGCTTATTGACCTTCGCCCCCTCGGAGCGGGGAAAAATCTCGTACCAGGCCGACGCTAGGGCCAGTTCTCGCTGCACCAACAGTGGGTACTCGGGCGAGCTCGTGACGTAGTCGCGCAAAGGTGAGGCGACAAGGACGGCCCGCACAGCGTCGGACAATGCGGGGGCAAGGCGCGCCTCTGGATCTTGGTGGCCGTCTTGGAGGGCGGCTATGGCGTCGCGCAGCACCTGCTGCCGCGGCTCCGTGCGGTGTACCTCGTCGATGGCGCGCGTGAGCACAGCGACGCCCTCGTCGAGCATGAGTTGCACGTCCACGCCCGCGTGAATCTTGACGCGAGCGGCGTGCGCCCAGCTGCCGAATGGGTCGGACCAAGCCTCGATGCGGAAGTGGTGCAAGCCCTCCGCGCTGGGGAGGTAGATGGTTTCGTAAAGGCTGATTCCCCATTCCTTGACGGGCATGGGGAGCGTCTGCGTACGGCCGGAGGGACGCGTGATGACCACGTTCGCGCCTTCGGCGTCGTGACCCTCGCGGAAGATCGTGGCAGTGATGGGAACCGCCTCGCCCACCACGGCTCGCGCCGGCCAGCGGCCGCCTTCGAGCACCGGGCCGACGTCCACGATGGGGATTCGTCCCACCGACAGAACCTGGGGCACTGACATATACCGAAACTACTAGGGTTTTCGATCCCGGGGTACTTGCTGCGCCGGGAGAAGTTCGCCGCCGGGCGGCCGCACGTTGCGACTCAGGTGCTTTGACGGACCACGAGCGTGGTGTCGAGCACCACGGACGGCGGCTCCTTGCCGTCGATCACGCGCAGCAGGAGGTCCACCATGTTGTCGGAGACCTCATCAAAGGGCTGGCGCATGGTTGTCAACGGCGGTTCAAGTGTCGCGGCGAGGCCCGAGTCGTCGAATCCGGCCACCGCAATATCGTCAGGTACACGCTTACCGAATCGACGCAAAGTTGCCATGGCTCCGGAAGCCATGAGATCCGAGGCGGCGAACACCGCGTCGATGTCTGGCGCGCGGTCAAGAAGCCGCTGCATGGCGTCGGCTCCGGACTCCATGGTGTAGTCGCCCTGTTCCACGAGGCCCGGATCAAAGAGATCGCCCAGCTCTTCTTGGAAGCCCACCAGTCGGTAGCGACCTCCCGGCGTGTCCGGCGGTCCGGTGATGGTTGCGATGCGCTTGTGGCCGCGGTCCATGAGGTGCCGCGTCATGATCCGCGCGGATCCGATCTCGTCCACCTGCACGCTGGGAACATCATCGGCACGGCCAAGCACTCCACCACACGCAACGGTGGGCACGCCTGCGGCGATGAGCGAATCGAGCAGCGGCTCGGACTCGTGCGAGGACACCAGCATGACGCCGTCCACGTGGCCGCCAGACACGAATTGAGCCACGTTTTCCCGTTCAGCGGGGCTGCCGGCCACCAGCAGCACGAGCGTCATATGCCGCCGCGCGAGGGACTCGGCCGCGCCGCGCAAGAGGATCGAGAAGGTGGGATCGGCAAAGAGCAGGTGCTGGGGCTCGGTGAGCAGAAAGGCGAGCGAGTTGGCGCGTCCTGTGGCTAGCGAGCGCGCGTGGTGATTGGCGTGATAACCCGTTGACTGGATGGCCGCGTCAACGGCCTTGCGAGCATCGGGGGAGACCCAGTGCCCACCGTTAATGACGCGCGAGACGGTGCCGCGCGAGACCCCCGCTGCCGCCGCGACGTCCCGGATGGTCGGCTTGCGGTTCTTGGTAGGGGATGCCACAAGAAGTCAGCGTAGTCCTCGAAGTCACGCGCCAACAGTCGGGCACTGGGAACGGTCACAGATCGGTAACGGAATTGGTATCAGTTTGGCAACGAATCTATGTAACCGTTTACACTGGGACCGGTCCCAGTGGTGAAATGTGACAATGAAGACCTCGGGTGACTTCTCGGTTACCCCCTGACCCAACGGAGTGTCATGACTGCGCCAGTAGCCTGGCCGGCCATCTCAGGCATCGCCTACGGAGGCGATTACAACCCTGAGCAGTGGCCGCGCGAGACGTGGCAGGAGGACGTACGGCTCATGCGTGAGGCGGGCGTGAACCTGGTCTCCGTTGGCATCTTCTCGTGGGGCCTCATCGAGACCTCAGAGGGCGTCTTTGACTTCGCCTGGCTCGACGAGCTCCTTGACTTGCTGCACGCGAACGGCATTGCCGTAGACCTGGGCACTCCCACGGCTTCCCCTCCGGCATGGTTCTTTGCCAAGTACCCGCACGCTCGGGCCGTCACCAAGGCCGGTGTGCCGCTGGGCTTTGGCTCGCGCGGCATGGCATCGCACAGCGCGGGGGAGTACACCAAGGCCACAGCCCACTTCGCAAGCGAGTTGGCGCGCCGCTACGCCGAGCACCCCGCGGTGGTGATGTGGCACGTCCACAACGAATACGGCGTGCCGGTAGGCGAGGACTACTCGGAGGCAAGCGTTGGCGCCTTCCGCGCGTGGCTGCGCAGCCGCTACACCACACTGGACGCCCTTAACACGGCGTGGGGGACGGCCTTCTGGGGGCAGCACTACGAGGAGTGGGACCAGATTGGCGCCCCGGCCGCCGTGCCCTCCGCCATCAACCCCGCGCAGAAGCTGGACTTCATGCGCTTCACGGATGCCCAGCTGCGCGAGTGCTACGTGGTGGAGCGCGACGCGATCCGTGCGTATGCCTCGCAGCCCATCACCACCAACTTCATGGCGCATCAATCGTTCACCACCGAGTTGTGGAAATGGGCGGAGCTCGTGGACATCGTGGCCAACGACCACTACCTCACGGCGGCTGACCCGGAGGGCGAGATTGGCCTCGCCCTCGCGGCGGACTACACGCGCTCACTCGCGGGTGGGAAGCCATGGATCCTCATGGAGCACTCCACCTCCGCTGTCAACTGGCAAGAGCGCAATGTGGCCAAGGTGCCAGGGGAGATGGCGCGCAACGCGCTGTCCCACTTTGGCCGCGGGGCGGACGCGATCCTGTTCTTCCAATGGCGCGCCTCGCGTTCGGGCGCGGAAAAATTCCACTCAGCGATGCTGCCGCACGCCGGAACGGACTCGCGCGTGTGGCGCGAGGTGGTGGAGCAGGGGTCAACGCTCGCCAAGCTCGACGCCGTCAAGGGTTCGCAGGTCACGGCAGACGTGGCGATCCTCTATGACCTCGAGTCCATTTGGGCACAAGAGCTCGAGTGGCGCCCCTCGGTGGACCTGTCCCCGCGCGAACGCATCCGTGCCTACTACGAGCGGCTTTGGCGCGATGGGCTCACGGTTGACCTTGCCCACCCCAGCGCAGACCTAAGTGGCTACAAGTTGGTAGTTGCCCCGGCGTCGTACCTCTTGAGCAGGGCCAACGCTGCCAACCTCACCGCCTACGTGCAGCAAGGTGGCACGCTGCTGGTTTCGTGTTTCAGTGCCATCGTTGATGAGCACGACGCTGTGCATGAGGGCGGCTTTGGCGCTCCCCTGCGCGAGGCGCTTGGGCTCACGGTGGAGGAGTTTTTGCCGCTACGCGAGCACGAGGTGGCAAGCGCGTCCCTCGGCGACGGCACGCAACTCAGCCCCAGCGTCTGGCAAGAAGACATCCGGCTTGAGGGTGCGCAGGTGATCGCTTCTCACACGAGCGGACCGGGCAACGGCGAGCCGGCCGTGACGCGCAATGCGTACGGCGAGGGCATCGGCTGGTACGTGGGAACGGTCCTGACCGTCGCCGATCTGGCTCCCGTGCTAGACCGGGTATATGCGGACGCAGGCATCACCACCCAGGGGCTCCCCGAGCGAGTAGAGGTCATCACGCGCCACGGAGCCGATGCAGATTTTGTTGTTGCGATCAACCACCGCAACGACCCCGTGACGCTGTCCGTCGCGGGTGAGAACTTGCTTTCCGGTGAGTCGCTCACCGGGGAGTGGGAGTTAGGGGCGGGAGACGTTGCGGTGATCCGCACGGCTGCCGCCTCCCAAGGAGGTGGTCACTGATCGTCACCACCTTGCAGCACAAGCCGCTAGGCAGGAAACCACACAACTGAAACGGGACACGATCCCGCAAAACTCGCCGCAATGACGCGACCTCAACCGAGCAGCGCAGTGTGGCAACAACCTGGAAGGAACATTCCATGATTAAGAAGATCGGCATCGGTGCCGCCGTTGTGGCGGTCGCCGGTCTGCTGGCAGCTTGCAGCTCCAGCGAGACTCCCGTGGCGTCTCCCTCAGTGACGCCCTCGGAAACCACGCCCGCCATTGACGGCACCGGCGTGACGCTCACCATCTGGGTGGACGAGAACCGCCAGCCCGCAATCGAAGCTGCAGCGGCGACCTTTGAACAAGAGACCGGCGCCAAGGTGGAGACGGTCGTCAAGAACTTTGCCGACATCCGCGCAGACTTCATTGCTCAGGTTCCCACCGGTGAAGGCCCCGACCTCACGATCGGCGCTCACGACTGGCTCGGTTCACTCGTGACCGCAGGCGTTGTGGCGCCCGTTGACATCTCGGCGGTCGCGGACCAGTTTGAGACCGTGTCCACCGCGGCGTTCACCTACGACGGCCAGACCTATGGCCTTCCCTACGCCACCGAGGCTGTTGCGCTCATCGCCAACACCAAGATCGTTGGCGACACCGCTCCCACCTCATGGGACGACATGATCGCCAAGGGCACCGAAGCAAAGACGGACAAGCCCTTTGTGATCAACGTTGGTGGTACCACTGGCGATGGCTACACGATGTACCCGTTCCAGACGTCGTTCGGCGCACCTGTGTTTGTGCAGGCAGCCGATGGCTCGTACACCAACGAGGTTGGCATGGGCGGCGACGCTGGTACCGCCTTCGCGAAGTGGCTTGGAGCTAACGGCGAAAAGGGCACCGGCATCATCACCACCGACATCGACTACGACACCAACAACACGCTCTTCACGAGCGGCAAGGCGCCGTACACCGTTGCCGGACCGTGGGTCATCCAGGGCTACAAGGATGCAGGCATGGAGCTTGCCGTGTACCCGGTTCCCTCGGCAGGTGACCAGCCAGCCGCTCCGTTCGTGGGCGTGCAGGGCTTCTACCTGAGCTCGCAGTCCAAGAACGCGCTCATCGCGAACGCGTTCCTGACGCAGTACATGGCAACCCCAGAGGCACAGATGGCGCTGTACGAGGCTGACCCTCGTATCCCCGCCATGATCTCGGTTGAGGACCAGGTAGCCAGCGACCCCATCGTCGCCGGCTTCGCAGCCTCCGCCAAGCTGGGCGTTCCCATGCCGTCCATCCCCGAGATGGGTTCGGTTTGGGACCTCTGGAACGCTGCGGAGGTGAAGATCATCCAGGGTGCTGACCCCGAGGCCACCTGGACCAAGATGAACTCCGACCTCGCTGCGGCGATCAGCGCCTCCTAGGTGCTTTAGCGGTGGGGTGGGGCGCGTTCGGCGCCCCACCCCACCCGCTCGCCGCCCGCGCGGCACAATGAGGTAAGAACTACCCAGGAGAGCAAAGATGCCATCCACCGTTCTTGACGATCCCGAGGCGCCGCCGCAGCGCACATCGCTTGCGCGTCGCTGGCAGGGCATGGGATGGGGGTTCGTCAGCAAACTCGTGTTGATGATGCTCGTCAACGCGTTTGGACTCGCGACCATCTTCTCCGCGATCGGCGCCCAAGCTTGGGGCATCCTCATCGCAATGGTGGTGCTGCTTGTGGTTGCGGACATCATTTACTTCACCAAGCTCGCTGTTCCTCTCAAATATGTCTTCCCTGGCCTCGTCTTCCTGCTGGTATTTCAGGTGTTCACGATGGCCTACACGGGCTACGTTGCCTTCACCAATTACGGCACTGGGCACAACCTCACGCAGCAGCAGGCCATTGACGCCAACCTCATTCAGAACGAGAAGAAGGTTGACGGCTCACCCACGTATCCACTCACCGTTGTGCGCAGTGGCGGCGAGCTTGGCTTTGCCATCGTGGATGAGGGCGTGGTCAAGGTTGGCACCGCTGAGCAACCGCTTCAAGTAGCGCCCGACGCTGTGGTTGACGGTTCTGGGCGAGCCACTGAGGTGCCGGGCTTCGACGTCATCCCAACGTCGGATATCTACTCCGATCAGCAGATGCAGAAGGACGTTGTGGTGCTGCGTGTGCCCGTCTCCGATGACGCGGACGAGGGCTCCATTCGCACCCAGGACGCGATCAACGGCGCCATCTATCGCTCGGTCTTGGTGTGGAGCGAAGAGCTGCAGACCATGACCAACGTGGATACCGGCGTGGTCTACGTCGCGGATCCCAACACGGGATCGTTCATTGCCGAGGACGGGTCCACGCTGACGGTTGGCTGGCGCGTGGTGGTGGGGTTCCAGAACTTCACCAAGGCGCTCACGGACACCAACTACGCGGGGCCGTTGCTCAAGGTCACGGCGTGGACGTTCGCCTTCGCGATCCTCACGGTGCTCTCGAGCTTCTTCGTTGGATTGGTCCTCGCGATCATCTTCAACGACGAACGGGTGCGCGGCCGCAAGGTTTGGCGCACCCTTTTCATCCTGCCGTACGCCTTCCCCGCGTTCATGTCCGCGCTGCTGTTCAAGGGCATGCTCAATCGTCAGTTTGGCATCATCAACGACTGGTTCTTTGGCGGTGCCGAGATCCCCTGGTTGCAAGATCAGTGGCTCGCGCGCTTCTCAGTGCTGATGGTGAACCTCTGGCTCAGCTATCCGTATTGGTTCTTGGTGTGCACGGGCGCCTTGCAGGCTCTTCCCAAGGAGACCATGGAAGCCTCACGCATCGACGGTGCGGGGGCGTCCAAGCAATTCCGGTCCATCACCCTGCCGCTGCTGCTCATCTCCACGGCACCCCTCGCGATCGCGTCCTTTGCGTTCAACTTCAATAACTTCACCATCATCTGGATGCTCACCGAGGGTGGACCAGCCATGCCTGAGTCCAATACCGGACTGGGATATACGGACCTGCTGATCTCGGCGATCTATCGAATATCCGGGGTGCAAGGCGGCAAGGCCGACTACGGCTTGGCGTCGGCACTGTCCATTCTGGTCTTCATCGTCGTTGGTGTTGTCTCCGCGATTGCCTTCCGCCAAACTCGCAAACTTGAGGAGTTCTAGTCATGACTACAACAACTCCAGATACGGCCAAGACTCCCAAGCCTCCGGAAGTCAAGAAGGCCCCAACCAAGCGATCCCGGTGGATGGTGGAGGTGGCCTGGAAGTATCCGGTCGCCGTGCTCGTGGTGTTCATTGCCGCATTCCCGCTCGTGTACGTGCTGTCCGCGTCGTTCTCCAAGATTGGCTCGCTCGCAGGTTCCAGCCGATTGTTCGCCCAGTTCAGCCTGGCCAACTACCAAGCGTTGGGAGACACCAAGTACTGGACGTGGGTGCTCAACACCCTCGAGGTGGGCTTCGCCACGGCTATAGGCGCCACGTTGATGGGTGCCGCCGCCGCGTACGCGTTCTCGCGCTTCCGTTTCAGGGGCCGACGTACGTCGCTCACCACCTTGTTGATTGTGCAAATGTTCCCGCAGACGGTGGCGTTCATCGCGGTGTTCTTGCTGCTGCTGGCGCTTGGCAACGTGGTTCCCGTGCTTGGCCTCAACTCCAAGATCGCATTGATCTGCGTGTATCTGGGCGGTGCACTGGGAGCCAATACGTTCCTCATGTACGGCTTCTTCAACTCCATCCCCACGGAGATCGACGAATCTGCCAAGGTGGATGGCGCCACTCACGCGCAGACGTTTTGGCGACTCATCATGCCGCTCGTGACACCCATCCTCGCGGTGGTGGCGTTGCTGAGCTTCATGGTGGCGTTTGGCGACTTCATCCTCTCCAAGATCGTGCTGACCAAAGAGAGCAACTGGACGCTTGCCGTTGGCATGTACAACTGGGTCTCCGATCAGCTCGTTGCGAATTGGGGACTGTTCGCGGCGGGCGCCGTGATCGCCGCCATTCCCGTGCTCGTGCTGTTCCTCGCGCTGCAGCGCTACATCGTTGGCGGGCTAACTGCCGGCTCGGTAAAGGGCTAGGGGCGCACTCTTCATGAATAGGAGGCTTCGTTGGCGTTTGGCCATCGCCGTTCTGGGAGCGGTCACAGTAGCGACCTCCCTGGCGGCGTGTACGGACAACTCCGGACCCGTGGAGGCAGGAATTGTGGTGAACAAGGTGGAGAACCTGCCAGCAGACTTTGCCAACGGCGTTGACGTGTCAACGGTGCTCTCGCTTGAGGAGTCCGGCGTCACGTTCAAAGGCTGGGACGGCAAGCCAGCGGACCTGTTTGACGTGCTCAAGGACTTTGCCATCGTGCTCCTCACACCACGTCTTGAACGCTTGCCACATATCTTTGCGCGCAGGCCCATCTCTCAGCCACAGTTCGACATCCAAAACAACCCGGCCTTCTGCGGGAATGCCTTCGACACGAAGCGCAAC
>CAYMRO010000043.1:0-12376 GCA_964392875.1 uncultured Demequinaceae bacterium | reverse complement strand
GCTTTGCGCACCTACGAGGGCGCGGTAGTGCTCGTCACACACGACGAGGGCGCCGTGGAGGCCTTGGAGCCGGAGCGAGTACTGCTCTTGCCCGACGCTGTTGAGGACTTGTGGAACGAGAATTACCTTGACCTGGTGACACTCGCGTAGTCGCTACAGCGCGTCTTCGATGTCCTCGTCGCTTGGCTCTCGGCGGCGCCGGCGCGGCGCCGCCACTGCCGCTGGCTCTTGCTCGCCGCGCACTTCGCGACGAATCCACACGATCGCGATGATGGGGGACGCCAGCGCTAAGAGATACCACTGTGCCGCGTATGAGAGGTGGGGACCAAGGCTGAGCTGGGGTAGTGGGGTTACGGCAAGACCCGGCAGTGGACCGCACGGGTCCTGACAGGCTTCCGACAACACTCCGTATCCCTGAACCATGTGGCTGGGAGGGGGCGGCATCTGGTCTGGGGTGATGCGAGTGGCGCCGCTTCCTGTGCGGCCATCGTCCGCCTCGGTTGGACGCATCGTGACGGTGAGCGCCAAGTGCTCGGCAGGGAGCGCCGGCTTGGTAGCCGCCTCAGCCTGTATCCAGCCGGCATCAACGAGCAGAGCGCGGCCGTCGTCCGTGACGAACCATGCGAGCGCGTGGGAGGCGGGGTTGCCGTCCACGGGGCGGTTGCGCAGCCACGTGAGGCTTGTGGGATCGAACGCGCCACTCACGGTAGCCGTGCGCCAGCGCGCGTCATCGGGAAAGCTGGCGGCGCCGTTGGGCACTACCTCGCTAAGAGGGGCCGGCGAGGCTTCCTGGCCCGCCGCAAACGCCACCATCTCCGCGGCGCGAGCATCGTGGCGGTGCCACTGCCAGCGGCCAAGCTGCACCGCGGTGACGCTCACCGCGAGTGCGAACACAACGATGCCCGCAATCGTGAGCGCGCGCATCAGGCGCGGCGAACGGGCCACCCAAGAAGCGTAATGGCGCCGCTCCCATGTGGTGACGCGGTGCTCTGCCGCGCCCATGCGCCACGGAGGTTTTGGGTGCGTTGATTCGCTTGCCCCGCGCGCGCTCGGCTACGGTTGCGACCATGACACGACACGTGGTGGTCACGGGAGCGAATCGCGGCATCGGCCGGGCCATCGCCGAGGCATTCGTCGCAGCGGGAGACACGGTCTCCACGATCTATCGCGGCGGCGATTTGCCAGCAGGCGTGGACGGCGCGGTGGCGGACGTCACCGACACGGCCGCGATCAATGCGGCCTTTGACGAACTGGAAGCCAAGCATGGGCGCGTGCGCGTGCTCATCGCGAATGCTGGCATCACGCGCGACGGGCTGCTCATGCGGATGAGCGACGAAGACTTTGAGGCTGTCATCGATGTCAACCTCACGGGCACGTTTCGCACGGTGCGCCGCGCGGTGAACTCGATGATGCGGGAAAAATACGGGCGCATTGTGCTCATCGGCTCTGTAGTTGGGCTGCTGGGGAATCCTGGCCAGGTCAACTACTCGGCCTCGAAATCGGCGCTCGTTGGAATGGCGCGTTCCATAACGCGCGAGGTGGGCTCGCGCGGCATCACCGCCAACGTGATCGCCCCTGGTTTCATTGAGACGGCCATGACGGCGGAGCTAGGCGA
This sequence comes from uncultured Demequinaceae bacterium, assembly GCA_964392875.1. Taxonomy (GTDB): domain Bacteria; phylum Actinomycetota; class Actinomycetes; order Actinomycetales; family Demequinaceae; genus Demequina. The sequence goes on along the minus strand of CAYMRO010000043.1, from coordinate 10,761 downwards.
CGAACTCGCCAAGCAATACGAGGCCAACATCCCAGCGCGCCGCTTTGGCACAACACAGGAGGTGGCCGATGCTGCCGTCTTCTTGGCTTCCGATGCCGCCGGTTACATCAGCGGCGCGGTCTTGCCCGTTGACGGCGGCCTCGGCATGGGCCATTAGTAATACTTTCAGGCAAATCTGAGCGATACGCTCACGACGAGGAGAAATCACATGGGCATTCTCGAGGGCAAGAACATTTTGGTGACCGGCGTGCTCACCGAGGCTTCCATCGCATTCGATGTGGCGCGGCTGTGCCAGCAAGAGGGCGCCACCGTGGTGCTCACGGGGATGGGCCGCACGCTCAAGGTCACCCAGTCCATGGGGCGCAGGCTTCCCGTTGAGGCGCTCGCCGTTGAGCTTGACGTGACCAATCCCGAGCAGCTCGCGTCGCTTGCCGATTCCGTGCGCGAGCACGTTCCGCACCTCGACGGTGTTGTTCACTCGATCGGCTTTGCGCCGCAGTCCGTCATGGGCGGCAACTTCATGTCCGGCGAGTGGGACGATGTTGCAGTAGCGCTGCACACGTCCGCGTACTCGCTCAAGGCGCTGGCGGGTGCTGCACTCCCGCTCATGACGAGCGGTGGGTCCATCGTTGGCCTCACCTTTGATGCTCGCTACGCATGGCCCGTTTACGACTGGATGGGCGTGGCGAAGGCCGCCTTCGAATCCGTCAACCGTTACCTTGCGCGCGACCTTGGCCCCAAGGGTGTTCGCTGCAACGTCGTATCCGCGGGCCCACTCATGACGACTGCGGCCAAGCACATCCCCGGCTTTGACCAGATGGAGGGCCACTGGGATGAGCGCGCTCCGCTGGGCTGGGACTCGAGCGACACCGAGCCGGCAGCGCGTGCCGTGACCGCGCTGCTGAGCGACTGGTTCTCCGCCACTACAGGCGAGATGATTCACGTTGACGGCGGCGTGCACGCGATGGGCGCCTGATCGTATGACGAGGCTCGTGCTCGTTCGCCACGCCAAGGCTGAGGCTCCGCACCTTGGGCTCGACGATCACGACCGCGCTCTCACGCTCGAGGGCCGGACGTCGGCCGCGTCGTTGGCCAAATCTCTGTCCGCCGCTGGGGTGTCCATTTCCGTGGCACTCGTGTCCTCTGCGGTGCGTACGCAACAGACGTGGAAGCTCATGGCGGAGACGTTCCCAGACGCCGTGACCAACGTGCTGCCCGATCTCTACGAGACGAACGTTGGCGGTCTCGTTGGATTTGTGCGGGAAGCGGAATCCGAGGGCACCGTAGCCGTGGTTGGTCACGAGCCCACGATCTCTGCCGCGGTTGCGTGGCTCGCTGGGCCGGGATCAGACACCAAGGCGCTGCAGCGCGTAGCGCAGGGACTGCCAACAGGCACGGCGGCGCTGCTCGATTTTGAAGGACCGCTCGCGGACCTGGGTCAGCGCGGGGCGGTGCTCACCGAAATCTGCTCTTCGCATGCCCACTTCTGACGAGCAGACCCAACAGCACCGATGGTGGCTGCTGCGCCACGCGCCACGCCACGACACAGGGGTGCTCTATCACCCGGACGCCGTTGGCGAGGTATGGGTGCAGGCCATCGCCGACGTGGTGCCATTCTTGGTGTCTACCGGGGACTTTGCCCCCGCCGACATGCAATACCGCATGCACAGGCAGCACTTGTGGAACGCCCAGACTGGGCTCTACGGCGAGCGCTTCAACGTTGACGAAGGCACGTGGGTGCGCGAGGCACCCACCGCGCACGGCAATGCTGGAGTTGCCGCGGGGATGGCGGAAGCATTGCGCATGGGCGGTGACGGGACGCCGCCGGAGATGCGTGCGCGCTGGGAGCGTGAGACTCGTGCGCTCATAGACGCGATGGCGGTGCTGGAGATCGATGGGGAGGCCGCCAGTTTGCTCGAGCTCGCGGTGCGATTGGGCAAGGAAGAGGCTTGGCTCCTGTGATCAGGTTTCCAGCCCTGCTCACGCCGGGCGACCGTATTGGCGTGACGTCGCCATCGGCGGGAGTGGAAGGTGCGGAGGTGGCTCGCATCGATTTCTGCGTGGAATGGCTACGCGCACAGGGCTACGACGTTGTGGTGGGACGCCAGATGGCCGGTGCGGGCATTGCGGCGGGGAGCGCCGCCGACCGCGCAGCGGAGCTCACCGAAATGCTGTGCGATCCCACCATCAAGTGCGTCATCCCGCCTTGGGGAGGCGAAACCGCGATCGATCTCGTGGACCTGCTTGGCTGGGATCAACTCGCTTCCGCGGAACCCACCTGGCTGGTTGGCTTTTCCGATCTCTCGACCATTCTGCTTCCTATTACCACGCGACTTGGCTGGGTCACGGTCCATGGCGACAACCTTGCTGACACCCCATACGGTGTGCCCACCGGGCTCTTGAGTTGGCGACAACTACTGTCTGCGCCAGGTCCACATGTGCAGCGAGACTCCGGCCTGGTCGCCAATTGGTGGACGTTCGAGGACAACCCCAAGGCGACCCAGTGGAAGCCGGTTAGCGAGGGTCGGTGGTCGTTGCACGGAGCCGATTCACTTGAGGTCTCGGGCCGGCTCATCGGCGGGTGCATCGAGACAATCAGCAACCTCGCGGGTTCTCCGTATGGCGACGTGCCGGCCTTTGGGCGCGAGCACGCAGATAACGGGCTCATCATCTACCTTGAGGGTGCGGGCGACGACGCCTCGGAGATCTGCCGGAATTTGCACGGATTGCGCCTCGCTGGCTGGTTCAACCACGCCAAGGCCATCATGATCGGCAGGACCAGCGCACCGGACCACCCCAAGTTGACGCAGCGTGAAGCGGTGCTCGACGCCCTGGGTCGCCTCGAGTTGCCGATCGTCTTCGACATGGAGATCGGTCACGTCCCACCGCACCTTCCGCTCGTGAATGGCGCCTCGGCAACGCTCATTGTCAACGCGCAGACGCGGCAACTGACGCAGCAGTTTCACTGACACATGAGCGCGCTTAGTCTGTAGCCATGGGCACCACTTACCCCAACATCAACGGCTATATCGCGGACTTCATCCTCAAGCAGCCCATGTTTTTCGTTGCCACCGCGGCTGCAGACGGCCACGTCAACGTCTCGCCCAAGGGCGGCGCGGGCACGCTCATCGTTGTTGACGACCAGACCGTTGCCTACATTGACCTCACGGGATCGGGCTCGGAGACCATCGCGCACATTCGCGCGCTTAACCGCATCACGCTCATGTGGTGTGCCTTCGAGGGATCGCCGAACATCGTGCGCGTCCACGGCACGGCCCGCGTCATCACGCGCGATACCAGCGAGTGGCCAGAATGGGCCGCGCGCTTTCCCGATACTCCCGGTGCGCGAGCGGTGTTTGTGATCACCGCGGAGCGCGTGAGTGACTCGTGCGGAATGGGAGTGCCGTACCTCGATTACGTGGGAGATCGCGAAGATCTGGACCGTTGGGCGCGCGCCAAGTCGAGCGAGGTGCTCGTGGAATACCGCAATCGCAAGAATCTCGAGAGCATCGACGGGCTGCCCGCCTTCGCGCCGCACGAGGTTTAGCTGGACGCGCCTAGAGGCCCAATAACGGCAGGGCCGCGGCCAGCGAGCCCTCAATGGCCGCGTCAGCCTGTTCGCGCACTATCGGCTTGGCGTTGAATGCGATGCCCAAGCCAGCAGCGGCCATCATGTCTAGGTCATTGGCGCCATCGCCAATGGCCACGACATCTTCCAAAGGAACGCCCAACTCGGCCGCGAACTCGCGCAGTGCTTGAGCCTTAGCCGCGCGATCGATAACTGGACCCGTTGTGCAGCCGGTGAGACGGCCGTCGGCCACTTCTAAGTAATTGGCGCGGTACCGGGTGATGCCCAGGCGTGCGGCGAGTTCGCCAACGATCTCCGCAAACCCGCCCGATACCAGGGCCACCTCCCAGCCCGCAGCCTGGGCGGCGGCCACCAACTCGGTGGCCCCGGGGGAGAACTCAATTTCGGCGAGGACATCCGCGAACACGGTCTCCGGCACGCCCGCAAGGGTGGCGACGCGCTCGCGCAACGACGCGGCAAAGTCCAACTCGCCCCTCATGGCGGCCTCGGTGATGCGCGTGACCTCTTCGCGTGATCCCGCGCGGGCGGCAATCAGCTCGATGACTTCCGAGGTGATGAGGGTGGAATCGACGTCGAGGACCAGCAGCCTCACGAAGGCATCGCAATCATGAGGAGACCACGGTGCCCTTGGCGACAACGGTGATGCCGGACTCGGTGACGGTGAAGCCGCGCTGCAGATCCCATTCGCGGTCAATTCCGATGCGCGCCCCCTCCTCCACCACAACGTTCTTGTCCACGATCGCGCGGTGAATCTGCGCGTGGCGATTCACCTGGACGTTGTCGAGCAGCACAGAATCGGAGACCGTTGCCCACGAATGCAGGCGCACTCCGGGCGACAGCACGGAGCCCGTCACGGTAGCTCCGGACACGATCACGCCGGGGGAAACGATGGAATCCGCGGCGTGACCCAGCCGGCCCTCCTCCGAGTGAATGAACTTGGCGGGTGGGGCCGTGATGATCCCTTGGTGCATGGGCCACTTGTCGTTGTAGACGTTGAAGACGGGCGTGACCGCGATGAGGTCTTGGTGCGCCTCGTAATACGAGTCCAGCGTGCCAACATCCCGCCAGTACTGACGGTCGCGATCCGTTGAACCAGGGACGTCATTGTGCAGAAAGTCGTAGAACCCGCATTCGCCGCGCTCAACGAAGTACGGCACGATGTCGCCGCCCATGTCGTGCTTGGAGCCAACGCGCTCCGAGTCCTTGGCGAGCGCCTCGAGCAGCGCCCCAGTGGTCGCCACGTAGTTGCCCATGGAGGCGAGCACCTCACCGGGGTTGTCAGCCAAACCAACGGGATTCTGTGGCTTCTCGAGGAACGCACGCACGCGGCTCGGGTCTTCAGGGTCAATGTCGAGCACGCCCAGCTCCGGCGCGAGCGCAATCGGCTGGCGAATGCCTGCAACAGAGAACGCGGCGCCCGACGACACGTGAGCCTCCACCATCTGCTCAAAGTCCATGCGGTAAACGTGGTCGGCACCCACGATCACCACGATGTCCGGCTTCTCATCGTCGATGATGTTGACGGTCTGATAGATCGCGTCGGCGCTGCCCAGGTACCAGTGGGGACCGCGGCGTTGCTGCGCGGGCACGGGCGCAACATAGTTGCCTAGCAGCGGCGACATGCGCCACGTTCGCGAAATGTGCCGGTCAAGGGAGTGCGACTTGTACTGGGTCAACACCACCACATGCAGATAGCGCGAGTTGATCACGTTGCTGAGCGCAAAATCAACGAGCCGGTAGGTGCCGCCAAACGGCACTGCGGGCTTGGCTCGGGCAGCGGTGAGAGGCATCAGGCGCTTGCCCTCGCCCCCGGCGAGAACTATGGCAAGTACTTTCGGGGCTGGCATAGCCCAAGCATAGGCGGCACGGCGCGTGCACGGACAGCAGCCGAGTGCATCGGAGGTACTAGCGTGGTTGCCATGCGCGTAGACCTGCTGACCAGGGAGTATCCACCCAACATCTATGGAGGCGCTGGCGTTCATGTGACCGAGTTGGCCGCTGTGCTGCGGGCGCATGCCGACGTGCGCGTGCGCGCCTTTGACGGCCCGCGCAGCGAACCTGGGGTCACGGGCTACCTGGCGCTCGGCGGGGGAGTTGGGGAGGCTTCCCTGGACGTCCTCGCCCACAACTTGCCCATGGCTCGCGACTGCGAGGGTGCCGATCTTGTGCATTCTCACACGTGGTACGCGAACATGGCCGGGCACTTGGCGAAGACCCTCTACGGCGTGCCGCACGTGCTGAGCGCGCATTCCCTGGAGCCCATGCGTCCTTGGAAGGCTGAGCAGCTTGGCGGCGGGTATCGAGTCTCCAGCTGGATAGAGAAGACCGCATACGAGGCCGCCGACGCCGTCATTGCCGTGAGTGCCGGCATGCGCGCCGACGTATTGCGCTCCTACCCGGCGCTGGACCCCGCGCGCGTGCACGTGGTGCACAACGGTATTGACGTGGACGCGTGGGCGCCACCAAGCACAGATGAGGCAAGGGCAGCGGCCGACGCTGTGGTCGCCGAATGGGGCATCGATCCTTCTCGCCCTGCCGTTGTCTTTGTGGGCAGGATTACCAGGCAGAAGGGGCTTCCGTACTTGCTTCGCGCGGTGGAACAGTTGCCGCCCGAGATTCAGATAGTGCTGTGTGCCGGCGCGCCGGACACCAAAGAGATCGCACTCGAGGTTTCCACTGCGGTTGCTCGCCTGCAGGAGCGCCGGGACGGCGTCATCTGGATCGAGAAGATGCTTCCACGCGCGGAGCTCGTGGCTGTCATTGACGCCTGCACGGTCTTTGTCTGCCCGTCGATCTACGAGCCACTCGGCATCGTCAACCTCGAGGCGATGGCCGTTGGGCTGCCAGTGGTGGCCTCCGCTACGGGTGGCATTCCTGAGGTGGTTGAGAACGGCGTGACCGGCATCCTCGTGCCGCTAGACCAGCTCACCGATGGCACCGGCACGCCCCTGCGCCCCGATGAGTACGTTGCCGACCTTGCCAGCGCCCTAGCCGCTGTTGCGCTGGATGGTGAGACAGCGTCGGGCATGGGACTGGCAGGGAGGGAAAGGGCGCGCGAGCACTTCTCGTGGAACGCAATAGGCGACCGCACGCTCGATCTTTACCAGTCCATTCTTCGATAGGCTCGGGGTATGACTGAGGTGCTGGCGTTCGAGGGGGTGACGCTCACCAGAGACGGCAACGAGATTCTGCGCGGAATCGATTTTCACGTTGACGGCGCAGACCGTTGGGTGGTGCTTGGACCCAACGGCGCGGGCAAGACGACGCGCATCGCTATAGCTGGCGCGAGGTCACACCCAACGTCCGGCGTGGCACGCGTGCTTGGCGAGGTGCTGGGCGAGGCAGACACCCAGGAGCTGCGCATTCGGGTGGGGCTCTCCAGTGCGGCGCTCGCGGACCGGATTCCGCCCGAGGAGCGCGTGCGAGACGTGGTCATGACGGCCGCCCACGGCATCACGGGGCGCTGGCGCGAGGAGTACGACGAGCCGGACGAAGAGCGCGCTGGCGCGCTGCTGCTCGCCTTTGGCATGGCCGACTTCGCCGAGCGCGAATTCTGGACGCTGAGCGAGGGCGAGCGCAAACGCGTGCAGATAGCGCGCGCGCTCATGGCCGATCCCGAGCTGTTGCTGCTCGACGAACCGGCGGCCGGTCTGGATCTTGGCGGACGCGAGGAGTTGCTTGCGGCGCTCACGGAACTGGCAAGTGATCGCCGTTCGCCAGCGATTGTGCTGGTAACTCACCACGTAGAGGAAATTCCGGTAGGTTTCACGCACGCGCTGCTGTTGCGCGGAGGCGAGGTTGTTGCGGCGGGACCACTCGCGGAGGCACTCACTGCTGAGAATCTTTCCCGCACGTATGCGATGGCCGTAGATCTTGGTGAAGAGGGCGGGCGCTACACGGCCCGGCGCGCAGGCTAGGTTAGGTACAAGGAGGCAAGCATGAATCCGTCATTGTGGTGGTTCGTGGGGGCGATGCTGCTGGGGATCGCAGAGATCTTCACTCTCGACCTCACCTTTGCGATGCTTGCGGGAGGCGCGCTTGCCGGGGGCGTGGTTGCGCTCTTTGGCGCACCGTTGTGGGGCTCCATAGCGACCTTTGCGGTTGTGAGCGCCGTGCTCCTCTTTGTGTTGCGGCCGGCCCTGATGCGTCACTTCAAGGGCGGTGCGATCGCCACTGGCTCCGCCGCGCTTGTTGGCCGCGACGCGGTCGCCCTTGTGCCGATCACCACGCGCACGGGGCGCATCAAGCTCAACGGCGAGGTGTGGACTGCTCGTACTCGTGAGGGCGAGGTCGCGGAGAGCGCCTACGCCACGGTGGTAGCCATCGAGGGCGCCACCGCCATCGTCACTGCTAAAGAGGGGTAAGTCATGGATTCCGACGCCACCAGCATCGTGTGGATCATTGTTGTGCTGTTTTTCGCGCTCTTTGTGATCATTGCTATCGCCAAGGCGATTGTGGTGGTGCGCCAGACGCAGGCGTACCTCGTTGAGCGCCTTGGCCGGTACAGCAGGACGCTCGAGGCCGGCCTGCACTTCCTAGTGCCGTTCGTGGACAAGGTGCGCCACAAGGTTGACCTGCGCGAACTCGTGTACTCGTTCCCGCCGCAATCCGTCATCACGTCCGACAACCTCGTGGTGGACATCGACTCCGTCATCTACTTTCAGGTCACGGACCCCAAGGCCGCGATGTATGAGATCGCCAACTACATCACCGGTGTGGAGCAGCTGACCACCACCACGCTCCGCAACATCGTTGGCACCATGGACCTGGAGCAGACGCTGACGAGCCGCGACCAGATCAACGGTCAGCTGCGCGGAGTGCTCGACGAGGCCACGGGCAAGTGGGGCATTCGCGTCAACCGTGTGGAGCTGCGTGCCATTGAGCCGCCCATGTCCATCAAGGACTCCATGGAGAAGCAGATGCGCGCAGAGCGCGACCGCCGTGCCACGATCCTCACCGCAGAGGGAATCAAGCAGTCCGCGATTCTTACCGCAGAGGGCGAGAAGCAGTCCGCGATCCTCAAGGCAGAGGGTGACGCGCAGTCCAAGATTCTGCGAGCCGAGGGTGAGGCGCGCGCCATTTTGCAGGTGTTCGACGCCATCCACGAGGGCGACGCCGATTCCAAGCTGCTCGCATACCAATACCTGCAGATGCTGCCCGAGATCGCCAAGACCGAGTCCAACAAGATCTGGTTTGTGCCCACGGAGTTCACTGGGGCGCTCAAGGCCGTTGCCGCTGGGTTTGGCGCGGACGAGGACCCGGAGCCGCTCAAGCGCGATGCTTCCGCGACGAAGCGCAAGTCCAGCATCACGTCCGCTCTCGAGGACCCGCGCAAGGCACTCGAAGAGGCTCGCCGGTTGGCGAGGGGAGTGACCGAAGATGCGGAGTCTCACGGAACACGGTCCGGAGTTCCGTTCGACCCCGAAGCAGAAAAGGGCCAGTAACGCTCTAGACAGTGAGTGGCGACGAGGTTCTTGGTGCTGCGGCTCGTGCTGCCGCGGTCCGTGCCGCCGCGGCTCGTGGCCTTGAGTTCCTCACTGCGCAATCGGCTCGGCTTGAGGCCGCGGTCGTGGATCACGTGTGGTTTGGCGCTGATCCCCAAGCGGTGGTTGATGCTCTAGCCGCCTATCGAAACCCGGATGGCGGGTTCGGCAGGGGGCTCGAGGTCGACATCGGCGCACCCGACAGCAACCCCTTCGCCATGCGACTTGCGCTCAGCTACTTGCGCGATATCCCGCGCGATGTGGGAGCAGAATTGCGCCACGGTGCGGCGCTATGGCTGGTGGAGAATCAAGCCGCCGATGGGGATTGGCACCTCAGTGAGGCGAGCAAGTCCGGCAAACTCGCGCCGTGGTTCGGGGATTGGACGTTCCCCTCGCTCAATCCGGCGTGCTGCCTCGCGGGGCTCGCTACGGCGCTTGATCTCGCGACCGCGGAGATGCTCGAGCGCGTCGATGCGTTGTTCCGCGATCAGGCATCCATGGACAAGGTGCGCACGGGTGAGTTTTATGACCTGGTGCCCTATGTCGAGTACTCCTTGACCGGCGCGCTGCCGCAGGAGTATCTGCACGCACTGGGCGAGACGATCGCGCGGTGGGCCAGCGAGGATCGCTTTGAGGACGCGGAGCATTTCTTCAACCTGGCCTTTGGCGGTTGCGGAGAACTGGCTGCGCGTATTCCTGCGGGGATCGTCGAGGGCTACGTGGAGCGGTCGGTTACTGAACAACAGGACGACGGCGGATGGCCGAGTCCTTACGACCCCGCTTGGCGGCCGGCTGCAACGGTCGGTGTTTTGCGCGCGCTTGCCCGGGTGAGGCGGGAGTAATCCCCGGTCGCGCGTGTCGTAGGGGGGTGCCATAATCGAACATATGTTCGAATGATGGGAGTGTCATGGACACGTCACTTCAGTCCGCGCGAATCGACAAAGCTCGTGCCGCGCTGGCGAGTGTGCAAACCCGCGTTGGCACCAGCAGGTCCGTGACGGGGACTGAGTGCTGGGAGACGCCCGTACTTCCGCTCGCGCCCGCGCTGAGCGAATTGCTGCCCACAGGCCTCCGGCGCGGCCAGGTGATCGCCGTTGAGGGGTCAACCTCCCTGGTATTAGCCCTCGTTGCGGAAGCCTCTCGCGAAGGCTCGTGGACCGCCATGATCGGCATGCCGCACGTGGGAGTGGTTGCGGCGTCCAGGCGTGGCATTGAACTCGCACGGCTTGCCCTCATCCCGCATCCGGGCGCGCAGGCGCCCGCGGTGGCCGGGGCATGCATTGACGGCATGGACGTGGTGGTCGCAGGGGAGCGCCTTGCCCTGTCCCACGCCGACCGTCGCCGTCTCGCCGCCCGCACCAGGGAGCGGGGCGGGGTGATCATCAGCGCCGGACCGTGGCAGGGTGCCCACGTGACGCTCACGGTGGAGGGCGCGCGCTGGGGTGGTCTTGGCGCGGGTGACGGCCGCTTGCGCACGCGGGAGATGACGGTCGCGGTGAATTCTCGCGCCGGGGGACAGGCGCGCCGCGTGCTGCTCACTCTTGAGGCGGAAGTGATGTTGCGCCACCAAGCCCACGCCAGTGTTGGGCAGGCGAGTCTCGAAGGTGCGGCGAGACCACCCCAGTGGTTGCCGTCACGCGCCGCGCGGTGCTGTGGGTACCCGATTGGCCCGTCGTCGCCGCCGCAGCC
>CAYMRO010000042.1:0-12419 GCA_964392875.1 uncultured Demequinaceae bacterium | reverse complement strand
ACGCCAACGATGGTGGCGATGATCCCCATCAGCACCATGACCATGAGCGACACTTGCGCGCCACGCATGGTGCGCGCAAAGGCGTCACGACCAATGGTGTCTTGGCCGAACGGGTGCTCACCAAGCGTGAACCACCAACCCTCCCACGCGAGTGTTGGATGGCCGTTGTTGACGATGGTGGGGTCAATGTCGTTGGGACCCCAGATCCACCAACCGGGGATGGGTCCAACGCCGATCGACGAGAGCACCACGGTGATGGTGATGACGAGGACCACGGCAGAGATCATTGCCGCCTTGTGCCGCACAAACCGGCCCCAGACGATCTTGCCCAGCGACAGGCCCTCGGTCTCAACAGGTGCGAGTGACTCGATACTCATTTATTCCACCCGGATTCGTGGGTCAAGCACAACGTACAGAACGTCGGCGATGATGTTGCCGATCAACAGCAGGATGCCCGTAACGAGGAAGTAGCCCATCAGCACGTTGACGTTGACGGTTTGGAGGGCATTGACGAAGAGCCTGCCCATGCCGTTCCAGCCAAAGATCGTCTCCGTGATGATCGCGCCGCCAAACAGGGCAGCAAGGTCAAGAGGTATGAGCGTCGCGATGGGGATGAGCGCGTTGCGGAACCCGTGACGCATGACCACCGTGCGCTCGGGCAGGCCCTTTGCGCGCGCGGTGCGGATGTAATCAAAGTTCATGACCTCGAGCATCGATCCACGCATGTAACGCGTGTAACTCGCGAGCGAGATGAGGATGAGCGCGGTAATGGGAAGCACCATGTGCGTGAACGAGTCAATGGTGCCAATCCAGTAGCCGGATTCCGAGAGCTCCGGGGTGGACGAACCGACTGTGCCGATGGGACGCCCGTTGATGGCGTTCGAGTTCGAGTAGTCGTACCACTGGCTCATGAGGAAATCGAGCCATAGGAAGCCGTACATGAACCCGCCAACAAAGCCGCCGATGCGCGCGTTCACCTTTTTGTCTTGGCCGCCCCACAAGTAGCCCACGACGACACCCGCGACGATGAACCCGATGAGGGTTCCGAGGGCCGCAAGGCCGCCGGTGTAGACAAAAGCGCTTTGCATGGGGAAGTACGCAACGACGCCAATGAGCACCATGGTGAATGCCGTATACACCGCACGCTTGTTGCCAAATCCGGTGGTCAGGAACACCACGATGAGCGCCACTCCCGCACCGAGCATCGCGATGACAAAGGGGCCAAGGCTGGGGTCATTGAACCAACCCGTGGCGGACATGAGCCACAAGACGCCACTGGTCATTACGCCTGCGATGCCGCCAAACAGCAGTCTGCGTTTCCATTCGCCGCCTATGGCGGCGCCAACAACGGCACCCATCACCAACCCGATGAGTATCAGTGCCCCCGGCGCTATCACGGGATCCGCTAAGAAGTCGTTGAAACCAATGGCTCCCCACTGCTTCAGCAGCACCGCTACCCAGAAGGACGGCAGTGAGTACATGAGGAATGTGGCGAGGGTGATGCCGTAGTCAAAGCCCGAGTACTGGCGAAGAGCAGAGATGATGCCGATCAGCACGCCGATGACAATGGCGGCGACCGAGGCAAAGCCAACCAGCTTGATGGTCTGACCCATAGCGTCGCCAACCATCGTGGTGACGGGTTGGCCAGTCAGATAGTCATTGCCGAGGTCGCCGCGCAGCGCAGCGCCAAGCCAAAAGAAGTACCTGAGGAAGGGGTTGACGTCGAGGTGCAACTCCGCGGTGCGAGCCGCAATGAGCTCGTCGCGGTTGGGCTGGCTCGACGCCCTGAGATCCATGAGCGGGTCGCCGGCATTGGCGGCCAGGATGAAGAACAGGTATGTGGCGGCGAAGAGCACGCCAACGGCCGTGAGCATGCGGCGCGAGATAAACCGAAGCATTTAGATTCCGATGAAAGGGACGGTGCAGGGCCGCCGCCGGAACGGCGGCGGCCCCACATCGTCATGACCTACCGATCAACTATTTCTTGACCGGGGCCTTCCAGTCCCAGTAGTTCCAGAAGAAGGTGGGCGACAGGCCGGAGGACGAAACGCCCTCGAGGTCGTCGTTGTACACCGTGATCTGCGGGAACAAGAACACGCCAACGCCATAGGCGTCGTCGTACAGGGTCTTGTCAATCGTCATCAGGATCTCCTGCTGACGGTCAGCATCGAAGCTGGAAGAAAGTTCCTTCCAGAGCTTGTCCGAGTCCGCGTTGGAGTAACCGTTGAAGTTGTTGCCACCCTCGGAATCGAAGGTTGCACGAGAGCTGGTGACACCCGTGGAGGTGGACTGCCAGCCGAACAGCGCGGCATCGTAGGTACCGGAGCCCAGGAGGGCGCCCCAGTTCTCGTCGCCGCCGTCGATCAGGTTGAAGCCTGCGGCCTTGACCTGGTCTGCGTAGAGCGCGTACTCCTGCTCGCGGCGGGTGTTGCCCTTTCCGTACAGCAACTTGACGTCGACCGGCTGGGTAACGCCAGCCTGGTCGAGCAGTGCCTTAGCGGCAGCTGCGTCGCCCTTGCCGTATGCGTCGGAACCGTTTGCCTTGGCACTCGCATCGTAGTTCTTAGCACCAGGCAGGAAGAGCTGGGAACCCAGCGGCTTCGAGTCGGGGCTGAGCGGGGTGATGAGCTTGGTAACAACCGCACCAGTGTCGATCGCTGTCAGGAACGCCTTGCGGACCAAGAGCGCCTTAGCCTCGTCGCCGCCGTAGCTGGCGGGGTCAAACGGGCCACCGTTGTTGAACGTGAGGTCAATGTGCTCGTACGTCCACTCGGACTGCTGCAGGATCTTCATGTTCTTGAGCTTCTGCGCAGCCTCAAGCACATCCGTGGTGGCCTGTGGCTGAGTCACAGAGACCTCGCCGTTCTGCAGTGCCGTGATGGATGCCATGGCGTCGGGGATGAAGCGAACGGTGACCGTCTCGACTGAAGGCTGGGGGCCAGACTTGTAGTCGTCGGTACGCGCCTTCAAGGTGATGTACTCGTCCTTCTTGAATTCGGAGACCGTGTACGCACCGTTGCCGAGCGTGATGTCAGCCTTGTCGCCAGTGGGAAGTTCCACTGCGTCGAAGCCAACGCTCCAGAAGTCAGAAAGCGGCTTCAGCTTGGAGGTGTCCTTGTTCTGGATCGCGTCCAGGACTGCCTTCTTAGCCTCAGCAGGGTCATCGATGTTGAGGGCGTGCTTTGCCACTACGTGGGCGGGAACGCCAACACCGGTGTAGAGCAGCTCCCAGTCAACCTGAGGGGTGTCGTAAACCATCGTGATGGAACGGCCGTCGTCGCTGACCTCGGGAGTCTTCGTCACCTGCTCGATGCCGGTGCCGATGGCAACGGAGTCAAAGTAGACGTTGTCGCCCGGGATGAGAACACCCGTCTCTTCGTCATAGGTGGGCTCGCCCTGGTTCATTGCACCGGACAGTCCAACCCAGTTGAGGAGCAGATCCGCTGCGTCAACCGCAACGCCGTCGGACCAGGTCACGCCCTTGTTGATCGTGTACTTGACCGTCAGGGGGTCGTCCGAAACCTTCTCGTATGAGCCAAAGTCCGTGTTCTTCTGAAGCGTGAACTTGTTGTCGTAGTAGTTGAAGCTCTGCTGGGTGAGGTTCAACACCACCGCGTTGGCCGTAGCGTTACCTGTCGTCGTGTTCTGGTTGAACGAATACAACGGCTGGTTCCACGCAACGGACATGGTCGTGTCTTCGACCACACCTGTCTGTGCAGAGCAAGCTGCCAGGGCCAGTGCCGCGATCGTTGCAGCCACTGCTCCCTTGCTCAATGCGCCGAGCTTCATACTCGACTCCTTCCTGTTGGCCGCGCGTCCTATGCGTCCAAAGACGCCCTGCCAGTCCGCGCGCGAACCCCGGGGAGTTTCCCCGTTGTACCTGAATGGTATGAAACCTTAGGTAACAATCAGAATACCTTCAGTCACAAGTTCGCGTCAGGTTGGTGGAAATGTGACCTACGCCACACGAATCCCGCGCGAAGTACTGCCGTCACGCACGATCGTGTCAGACCTCTATGGAACGGTGAAACCATGATCGAACCACTCATGGCAATTGGCGGTCTCGCGCTGGGCGCGCTGATCGGGTTTTTACTGGCGAAATCGCGCGCGGCAAGCGCTCTCTCTGAAGCGGCAACGGAGGCGGCACGCGCCACCGCTAGGGCCGACGCTGTGGAGGCTCGGCTGGCTGAGCTCACCACCGCGCAGATCCAGCGAGAAGCACAACTGCGGGAGGAGCATGAGCGTTACGTGGCCCAAGTGCGCGCGGATCAGGACACCTTGCGCCAACAGTTCCAGGCGCTCGCGGGTGATGCGCTAAAGGCACAATCGGAACAGTTCATGACAGTTGCCAACGAGCGCTTCACTCGAGCCAACGAGGCAAACCGAGCAGAACTTGAGAAACGCGAACTGACCGTCAAGCAGCTCGTGGAACCCATGAGGGTGGCGCTCGACGAAGTTAAGAAGCAGACCACGGAAGCTGACAAGGCGCGCGCGGAGTCGCAAATCCAACTCACCGAGCAGATTCGCCGCGTGCTCGACACTTCCGAGCAACTTGGCAAGCAGGCGGAGAGCTTGCGCTCTGCCTTGCGGCGTCCGGAGGTGCGTGGCCGCTGGGGCGAGCTGCACTTGCGACGCGTGGTGGAGGTCGCCGGGCTCGTGAACGGCGTGGACTTTGCCGAACAGAGTTCAGAAACCGCTGCTGACGGGAGCCGTTTGCGGCCCGACATGGTCGTGACTCTCTCCGGCGGGCGCAAGATTGTGGTGGATGCGAAGACTCCGCTCGATGCGCTGCTGGACATGGACACAGACCCAGAACATGCTGAGGAGCACGCGGCGAGGCACGTGCGCAACGTGCGCCAGCGCGTCAAGGAACTCGGCTCTAAGGCGTATCGGGATCAATTCGGGTCCGAGGTTGACTTCTCTGTGCTCTTTCTGCCGGCAGAGTCATTCCTGCAGGTGGCAACAGAGAACGATCCCAATCTCCTCACCGACGCCTACGAGAGCGGTGTCATCATCGCCACGCCCACAGTGCTCGTGGCCATGCTGCGCACGGTTGCCCACACCTGGCGCGCCGAGTCGCTCGCCAAGAACGCGCAAGATGTCCTCGACACGGGCCGCGAGCTATACAAGCGCCTCGCGACCATGGGCGAACATCTGGCGAAGGTGGGAACGGCAATCGACCGCGCGTCCGATGCGTACAACGCGACCATCGGGTCCATGGAACGACAGGTGCTCCCGGCCGCGCGGCGCTTTGCGGCCCTCCAGGGCATCGACAAAGACATGGACTTGCAGGTGATCGAGGCCGAGACGCGCGCAATCACGGCACCCGAGCTCACTTCTGACGATGCATGAACGCCCTTTAGGGAGCAGCGAGGGCGCGAGAACCGACATGAACGCCCTTTAGGGAGCAGCGAGGGCGCGAGCACGGCGGGTCAGGAGGCGGCGCGGGCCTTCATATCTGCGCGAATCTCGCGCGGCAACGAGAACATGAGGTCCTCCGTTGCGGTGCGCACCTCGCTGACATCGGCGTAACCTCGCTCCGCGAGCGCATCGAGCAGATCCCGCACCAGAATCTCCGGCACGGACGCCCCCGAGCTCACTCCCACGGTTGAGACGCCGTCAAACCACTCGTCGAGCAATTCAGTGGCGCGATCAATGCGGTGTGACGCGCGCGCGCCCGACTGCAGCGCCACTTCCACAAGCCGTACGGAGTTGGACGAGTTGGCGGAGCCAACCACAATCACGAGGTCGCACTCGGGGGCTAGCTTCTTGACCGCCACCTGCCGGTTCTGCGTCGCGTAACAGATGTCGTCGCTCGGCGGGTCCTGCAGCGCCGGGAAGCGCTCGCGCAGGCGGCGCACCGTCTCCATGGTCTCGTCCACGGACAAAGTGGTCTGGGACAGCCACACCACGTTCGTGGGATCTGGCACTTCGAGCGCGGCAACCTCGTCGGGCGAATTCACGATAATCGTGTGCTCTGGCGCCTCGCCTGCAGTCCCCTCAACCTCTTCGTGGCCGGCGTGACCGATGAGCAGGATGGTCTGGCCTTCCCGCGCAAAGCGCACCGCCTCCTTGTGCACCTTGGTGACGAGAGGGCACGTGGCGTCGATGGAGACGAGGCGGCGGGCATCGGCCGCTTCGCGAACGGCAGGCGAGACGCCGTGTGCGGAGAACACCACGCGCGCCCCCTCCGGCACCTCGTCGGTCTCAGATACAAAGATGGCCCCGCGCTCGCTCAGCGTCTCCACCACAAACTTGTTGTGGACAATCTCTTTGCGCACATAAATAGGTGCGCCGTGCAGCTCCAAGGCCTTCTCCACCGCGATCACCGCGCGGTCAACTCCCGCGCAGTATCCGCGGGGGGCGGCGAGCAGTACACGTTTGTTGGTCGCCATGCAGTCCAGTCTACGTGGCACGCTGGTGACCATGACCGACGGCGACGCCCTCCCCAACTTGCCAGCAGCGTCGGCCACCCTGCCGGCTACCGCGGGCGAGACCACGCGAGAGCGGCCGTGGCCCGTGCGGCACCTGAGTCCCAAGATCGGCGACTACATCAGCAAGATGGCGCCCGTGTGGGTGGAGGGCCAGCTGCTCAACGTGCGGCGCTGGAAGCACTTGGTGTTTGTGACCTTGCGCGACACGGATCAGAACATGTCGCTGCGAGCCACCGTGCCCGCGGCGCAATTCGATGCGCTCGGCCCGGAGGTGACCGACGGCTCACGAGTGGTCCTGCACGCGCGCCCCACTTGGTATCAGCGCGACGGCTCGCTCACGCTGGACACCAAGGAGATCGCGACTGTTGGTGTTGGCGATCTGTTGGCGCGTATCGAGGCCCTCAAGGAAGCGCTCGCGGCGGAGGGCTTGTTCGCTCCGGAACGCAAAGTTCCGTTGCCTTTTGTGCCGCAATTCGTTGGCCTCATCTGCGCCAATCAAGGCGATGCGGAGCATGACGTTGTGGAAAACGCGCAGCGCCGCTGGCCGGCTGTGAAGTTTGAGATTCGCCGCGTCACCGTTCAGGGCGCGCGCTGCGTCCCGGAGACCACCGCGGCAATTCGCGAACTCGATGCCAACCCCAACGTGGATGTCATTGTGGTGGCGCGCGGCGGCGGCTCGCTCGAGGACCTGCTGCCGTTCAGCGACGAGACGTTGGTGCGCGTTGCCGCGGCGTGCGTGACGCCGCTCGTGAGCGCCATCGGCCATGAGAAGGACAGCCCGTTGCTTGACCTCGTGGCCGACTACCGTGCGTCGACACCAGCGGACGCGGGCAAACGCATAGTGCCCGACGCTGCCGCAGAAAGCGCCGGGGTGGCCTGGGCACGTGACGCGATGGCGAGGGCCGTGCTGGGGCAAGTGGAGCGCCTAAGCCAGGACCTGCGCGCGGTGAGGTCACGGCCGGTCTTGGCACGGCCGTCGGCCCTTTTGGCGCCGTTTGCCGACGCCGCCCTCGCGTTGCACGAGAGGGCTGGGCGCGCGCTCGTTGGGGTGCTGCAGGCTGCCGACGCGCAGGTGCGCGAGACCGTGGCAACGCTGCGTGCCCTCAGCCCGCAAGCCACCCTGGAGCGAGGCTTTGCCGTGGTGCAAGATGCCACAGGCGCGGTAGTGCGAGATCCCTCAACGGTTGCCGACGACGCGCCATTGCGTCTGCGGCTCGCGCGCGGCGAACTGGCCGCGCGCGCCGTCATCAATCCAAACTGAAACTGGCGAAACTCAACGAGGCTGAACTGCGGCTTCGCCGTAGGCAATCTCGTGACGCCAAACGGTCTTGCGCTTGTAGAGCGCCTGCTTCGCTGCCGCGGCGTACTCCCGGTGGAACGAACGCGTCAACTTGTTCAGGATCGCATCCGGCGTGGCGGGATTCTCGATAACCGCGTAGACCACCTCGGAGGACTTGTCCTTGGCGAGGTCCTGGCGGAGCTCGATGGGGAGGTCTGGACGTGGGTTACGGGCAACACCCGCGCGGACAGCGGGAGCAACGTCCTGTGCGAGGAGCAGCAGAGACGTCATGGGCGTGGTGGGGCGCTCGGCGACAGCAGCGCGCACCTTGGCCTCTTCCGAACGCGCGAGCGTTGCGAGCTCATGGTCCGTGAGGTCGGCGGCGAGCACCTTGGTGGCACTCGCGATCGCCGTCTGGCGAGAGTAGTTTTCAGAGAACATCAGATCACTCCATTGTGAACGTTTGGACCTTGCACCTAATGAGAGGGGTGCGGGACCTAGTTATGACGCGGTAAGTTTTTGATTGTGCCAGCGAAGAACCCAGATGCCTATCCCTTTGAGGCCGCACGTGACGAACTCCTCACGATCGTCTCGAGGCTCGAAGAGGGCAATGTCACGCTCGATGAGTCGCTCGATCTGTGGGAGCGAGGCGAAAAGCTCGCGGCCAGATGCCAGGAAATCCTCGAGGGCGCCCGAGACCGCATTGCCGCCGTCAGAGGCGAAGATGCCGAAGCTGCTGACGACGCCGCGGCGGACGGAGAGTGACGGAGCACGCCCTCGTCATAGGTGAGGCGCTCGTCGATGTGGTGGTTGGCGCGGACGGGTCTTCCGAGGCTCATCCCGGCGGATCCCCCGCAAATGTGGCCATAGGCCTTGGGCGGCTAGGTCGGGATGTTGAGCTGCTCGCCTACCTCGCAGACGATCCCAACGGGGCCATGGTGCGCGAACACCTGGCGGCGTCCAGGGTCGCGCTAGCCGCCGGTTCGCTTGGCGCTCCCGCCACATCGGTGGCCACTGCGCACCTCGACCACGCAGGTGCCGCGACCTATGAGTTTGAGTTGGAGTGGGCGCTCGCCAAGGGAGCCGCCGCGCGCCCGGGCCCCATCGTGGTGCACACGGGCTCCATCGCCGCAGTGCTTGCGCCGGGAGCCGATGCCGTGCGCGGGCTCGTTGAGTCGCTGCGCAACCCGCCGCAAGGAAGCGGCGCGACCGTGACCTACGACCCCAACGCTCGGCCATCCCTCATGGGTGCGCCTGTTGAGGCGCGCGCGGTCATTGAAGAGATGGTGGCCTTGGCGGACGTCGTCAAGGTCTCGGACGAGGACTTGAGGTGGCTCGCGGGCAACGGTGAGGCAGACCTGGACGCGATGGCGCAAGGCTGGCTCAACCTTGGCCCGGCGCTCGTCGTCATGACACGCGGCGGCGACGGTGCCACGGCGTTCCTCTCCCATGGGCGATCGGTGACCGTGCCTGCTCCTGCGGTGGAGGTCGCGGACACGGTTGGCGCAGGGGATTCGTTCATGGGCGGGCTCATCGACGGGCTGTGGAGCGCGGGGCTGCTGGGGGGTGCCCGGCGGCACGACTTGCATGAGATCGACCGCGCAACGCTCACTGCCATTCTTGAACGCTGTGTCCGCATTGCGGCGATCACAGTTTCTCGCCCGGGTGCGAATCCCCCAGGCTCCACCGAGTTGGAACTCGAGCCGCACGTCTAGCCCACTCGCGGATTCGCTCGCAAGGCGCACCCTGACACAATGGGCGTATGGCCGAATACCGCATCGAACACGACACCATGGGCGAGGTCCGCGTGCCCGCCGACGCCCTCTACCGCGCCCAGACCCAACGCGCCGTAGAGAACTTCCCCATCAGCGGCATCACCTTGGAACGGCGCCACATCGAGGCGCTCGCGCGGATTAAGAAGGCTGCGGCTCTGGCGAATGGCGAGCTGGGCGTCCTTGACGCTGACATTGCGGCGGCCATCGTTGCAGCGGCCGACGCCGTGGCTGGGGGCGCGTACGACGCCCACTTCCCCATCGACATCTTTCAGACGGGCTCCGGAACGTCCTCCAACATGAACGCGAATGAGGTCATCGCGACCCTCGCCACGCGCTCGCTGGGCCGCGATGTCCACCCCAACGACCACGTCAACGCGTCTCAATCTTCCAACGACGTATTCCCAACGTCTGTGCATGTTGCCGCAGCGTCGGCCCTGGTAGGCGACCTAATTCCCAAACTGGACGTACTCGCGACTGCGCTTGAGGCCAAGGCCGTGGAGTTCGCCAAGGTCTATAAGTCTGGGCGCACGCATCTCATGGACGCCACTCCGGTCACGCTTGGCCAGGAGTTTGGAGGCTATGCGGCTGCTGTGCGGCACGGGATCGACCGGCTTCAAGCTGCCCTTCCGCGCGTTGCCGAGGTGCCGCTTGGCGGCACGGCCGTTGGTACCGGCATCAACACGCCCGCCGGCTTCCCGCAGCGCGTCATCGCGCTGCTCGCCGAAGACACGGGTCTGCCCATCACCGAGGCGCGCGATCACTTTGAGGCGCAGTCTGCGCGCGACGGGCTCGTGGAGGTGAGCGGCGCCGTCCGCGTGATCGCGGTGAGCCTCACCAAGATCTGCAACGACTTGCGCTGGATGGGATCCGGTCCCAATACGGGGCTCGGAGAGATTGCGCTTCCGGACCTCCAGCCGGGGTCGTCGATCATGCCCGGCAAGGTCAACCCCGTAGTGCCCGAGGCCGTGCTGATGGTGTGCGCGCGCGTCATTGGCAACGACGCCACGGTGGCGTGGGCAGGGGCGTCCGGTGCCTTTGAGCTCAACGTGCAGATTCCGGTGATGGCGCTGGGAGTGCTCGAGTCGATGCGGCTGCTCGCGAATGCCGCTCAGGTGCTTGCCACCAAGACCGTGGACGGCATCACCGCGAACACCGAGCGCGCACGCTTCCTTGCCGAGGCGAGCCCCTCCATCGTCACGCCGCTCAATCGCGTCATCGGCTACGAGAACGCCGCGAAGATCGCCAAGCACTCCGTCAAAAAGGGACTCACCGTGCGGGAAGCGACCATTGAGTTGGGCTTTGTGGAGCGCGGCGAGATCAGTCTTGACCAGCTAGACGCCCTCCTGGACGTCACCACCATGGTTGGCGACAACTAGCCCATCAACCTGGAACAACGAGCTGGGGCAAGTGGTTCTACCCACGAGGAGAAGACCATGACAACCACTCGTGTACTGATCGTGGGCGGAGGCTACGTTGGCCTCTACTCGGCCCTCACGTTGCGCAAGCGCGTAAAGGCGGATGTTGACATCACCGTGCTGGACCGCCGCGCCTACATGACGTATCAATCTTTCTTGCCAGAAGCGTCGGCCGCTTCACTGGAGCCGCGCCATGTGGTGGTGCCGTTGCGGCGCGAACTCAAGGGAGTGCACGTGGTGCAGGCCACCGCGGACGCCATCGACCACGCATCCCGCACGGTGCTCGCGACCACCGACTACGGCGAAAAGCTGACGCTCGAGTACGACCAAATTGTGTTGGCCCTGGGAGCGATCCCGCGCACACTCCCCATTCCCGGGCTCGCCGAGATGGGGATGGGCTTCAAGTGGATCGAAGAGGCCATTCAACTGCGCAACACGGTGCTTGGACGCATCGCGCGCGCGGCGACCACGCACGACACTGCGATGCGCCGCCGCCTCCTCACGTTCGTCTTTGTGGGCGCGGGGTTCGCGGGCATAGAGGCCTTTGGGGAAACCGAGGACATGGCGCGTGCCGCGCTGCGCTACTACCCCGAACTCTCGCCGGCAGACCTGCGCTTTGTGATGGTGGAGGCCAGCACGCGCGTCTTGCCCGAGATGTCAGACGAGATGGGCGGCTACACGCTTGAGGTGCTTCGCAAGCGTGGCATGGAGATCTACCTGGCGACCAGGCTCGAGAGTTGCATCGATGGCCGCATCAAACTGAGCGACGGCCAGGAGTTTGACGCTGACACCCTCGTTTGGACGGCGGGCGTGAAGCCCAATCCGCTTATCGAGGCGTCCGACCTTCCCGCCGGCCCCAAGGGCCACGTCAACGTGCTGCCCACCCTGCAGGTGGCGGAACTCGACGGCACGGTGGTGGAGGGCGCGTGGGCCGCGGGCGACAACGCGCAAGTCCCCGATCTCGTCAAAGGCGAGGGCGCGTGGTGCGGGCCCACGGCGCAGCACGCCGTTCGGCAAGCTCGGCTGCTTGGACGCAACCTCGCGGCGCACATCGACGGGCGCGGGCTCGCCGAGTACCGCCATAAGAACCTCGGGACCGTCGCGTCCCTGGGACTGTTCGAGGGAGTTGCGCAAGTGATGGGTGTGAAGCTGCGCGGATGGCCCGCATGGTTCATGCACCGCACGTATCACATGGCGAAGATCCCCACCTTCAATCGCAAGGCGCGCGTGGTGCTCGACTGGACCGCGGCGCTCTTCTTCCGGCGCGACCTCGTGTCGCTTGGCCGCTTGCACGATCCTCGCCAAGCCTTCCAGGAGGCCGCGTATGGTGACGGCCCGGCGCCCAAGCCGGCCACGGCGTCGGGCGCTAAGAAGCGCGCGTCGCGCAAGAGTTCTGCGTGAGCCCCGCCTAAGTCACGGAAATCCGCGGTGAGGGGTGGGGCTACCAGGTGTTTTAGCGCGGTGCGGGTGGGATCTCCGTGACATAGCGCGGTCGGCCGCGCCCGGGGATGCACCC
>CAYMRO010000041.1:0-12461 GCA_964392875.1 uncultured Demequinaceae bacterium | reverse complement strand
GGCGGTGACGCGCTCGGTGACGCGGCGCGCAAACTCGTCGGCAACCGACTCGTGGACAATGAAGCGGTTAGCCGCCGTGCACGCCTGGCCGATGTTCCGGAACTTCGCGATGAGCGCGCCCTCCACGGCCGCGTCAAGGTCCGCGTCTTCGAACACCACGAACGGCGCGTTGCCGCCCAGTTCCATCGACACCCGGAGCACGCGTTCCGCGGCCTGCGCAATGAGGGTGCGGCCCACCTCGGTGGACCCCGTGAAGGAGAGCTTCCGCAAACGCGGATCGGCAATGATGGGCGCGGAAATCTCGCGCGAATGGTGTGTGGTGATGACGTTGACCACTCCCGCGGGCACGCCAACCTCCTCCAGCACCTTGGCAAAGTAGAGCGTGGTCAGGGGCGTGAGTTCCGCGGGCTTCACCACCACCGTGCAGCCTGCCGCGAGCGCGGGCGCAATCTTGCGCGTGGCCATCGCGAGCGGGAAGTTCCACGGGGTGATGAGGAAGCACGGCCCCACGGGACGCTGCGAAACCACCATGCGGCCGGTGCCCTCTGGATTGAGTCCGTAGCGGCCTGTGACGCGCACCGCCTCCTCGGAGAACCAGCGCAAGAACTCGTTGCCGTAGGCAACCTCGCCGCGCGCCTCGGCAAGCGGTTTGCCCATCTCGAGCGTCATGAGCAGCGCAAACTCGTCGGCGCGCTCACGGACCTTCTCGAACGCCGCGCGGAGCAGTTCGCCGCGGACCCGCGGCGCTGTAGCAGCCCACTCGTCTGCGGCCGCCACCGCCGCGTCCAGCGCGCGCATCCCGTCATCCGCGCGAGCGGCCGCGATAGTGCGGACCACGTTGCCCGTGGCGGGGTCGCTCACATTGAGCGTCTCCCCCGCCGCGGCATCCACCCACTCGCCGCCAATGAAGAGCTGGTTGGGAACGGCCTCCAGCAGCTCGTATTCGGTGATGTTGAGTGTCTCAGTCATGACTGGCTCCTCAGCGCCTCAGCAACAACGTCGAGGCCCTCGTCAAGCAGCTCGTCGCTCATCGACAGCGGCGGCAAAAAGCGAATGACGTTGCCATAGGTTCCGCACGTGAGCACCACCACGCCTTGCGCAATACAAGCCTTGGCAACGGCCGACGCTAGGGCCGGGTCAGGCTCAGGACCGTTGCCACTACCGGTTCCCGGCTTCACAAATTCCACCGCAACCATGGCTCCGCGGCCGCGAACGTCGCCCATGCGGTCATCGGCAACCTGCAACTTGAGGAGGCGATCCATGAGGGTCTCGCCAATCTGCTTGGCGCGCTCCAGGAGCCCGTCGTTCTCGAATGCCTCGATCGCCGCTAGAGCCGCCGCACAAGCGATGGGGTTGCCGCCGTACGTGCCGCCAAGACCGCCAGCATGCGTGGCATCCATGATCTCCGCGCGCCCCGTCACCGCGGCAAGCGGCAAGCCGCCCGCGATTCCCTTTGCGGTGGTGATGAGGTCAGGGACCACCCCAAAGAGGTCCGAGGCGAACATCGAGCCGGTACGGGCGAAGCCCGTCTGCACCTCGTCGGCGATGAACACCACGCCGTTCGCCGAGCACCACTCCGCGATAGCTGTCAGGAAGCCGTCCGCGGGAACGATGAACCCGCCCTCGCCCAGGATGGGCTCAATGATGACTGCAGCAAGGTTTGTGGCACCCACCTGCTTGTCGATCACGCTGATGGCTCGCGCGGCGGCCTCCGCACCCGTGAGCCCATCGCGGAAGGGATACGAGACTGGCGCGCGGTAGACCTCACCCGCAAACGGGCCAAAGCCGCTCTTGTACGGCATGGACTTTGCGGTGAGCGCCATGGTGAGGTTGGTGCGCCCGTGATAGGCGTGGTCAAACGCGACCACGGCCTGACGCCCGGTGTACTTGCGCGCAATCTTGACGGCGTTCTCCACTGCCTCGGCACCGCTGTTGAACAGCGCGCTCTTCTTGGCGTGATCGCCCGGCGTGAGCCGGTTGAGCGCCTCTGCCACCGCCACGTACCCCTCGTAGGGCGAGATCATGAAACACGTGTGCGTGAACGCGGCCACTTGCCGCGTCACGGCCTCCACCACGCGCGGGTTGGAGTTGCCAACGCTCGTGACCGCAATGCCTGAGCCCAAGTCAATGAGTGAGTTGCCGTCCGCATCAACGATCACTCCGCCGCCAGCCGCGACGGCGGCAATAGGCACCGTGTGCGCAACGCCAGCCGCCACAGCCGCCGCCTTGCGCTCAAGGAGGGCACGCGAAGCCGGCCCCGGTATCTCGGTGACAACCGAGCGCACCTGGGGCAGCGTCGGGCCGCCAATTGGGGACGTAACTGGAGCCATACTGCCGAGCGTAGTCACGCGGTGACCTCGGCGTCGGCCACAGCAAGTGCGGCATCAAGTACGCCAAGGCCGCGGCGCAATTCGTCCTCGGAAATGATGAGCGGCGGGGCCACGTGCATGCGGTTGAAGTGCGTGAATGGCCACACCCCACCCGCTTTGGCGGCGGCGGCGAAGGCGGTCATTGGCGCGTTGGCTGGGCCAGACGCGTTGAACGGCACGAGCGGCTCTCGCGTCTCGCGGTTGCGCACCAGTTCCACGGCCCAGAACAGACCGCTGCCGCGCACCTCGCCCACGCTGGGGTGGGTGGTGAGCCAGCCCTCGAGGGTGGGGCGCACCACGCGCTCGCCCAGGTCCCGCACGCGCTCCAGGATGCCGTCACGCCGGAACACGTTGAATGTTGCAACGCCCGCCGCACACGCCAGCGGATGGCCCGAATACGTCAATCCACCAGGAAAGACGCGGTCATCGAACGCCTCGGAGATCGCGTGCGAGATGACCACGCCGCCAAGTGGCACGTAGCCCGAGTTGATGCCCTTGGCGAACGTGATGAGGTCTGGCACCACGTCCGTGGTCTGGAACGCGAACCACTCACCAACGCGGCCAAAGCCCACCATCACCTCGTCCGCGATCCACACGATCCCGTACTTGTCGCACAGCGCGCGCACGCCCTCGAGGTAGCCCGGCGGCGGCGCCAACACACCGTTGGTGCCAACGATGGTCTCCATGAGGATGGCGCCAATGGTGCTCGCGCCCTCCAAGATGATGGTCTGCTCAAGGTGCTCCAGCGCGCGCTGGCTCTCCTCTTCTGGCGTGCTCGCGTAGAACGCGGACCGGTACAGATACGGGCCAAAGAAGTGGACGACGCTGGGGTCGGCAGGCTCGTTGGCCCACCTGCGCGGGTCTCCGGTTGCCGTAATGGCCGTGGTGGTGTTGCCGTGATAGCTGCGGTACATCGTGAGCACCTTGCGCTTGCCCGTCACGATGCGCGCCATGCGGATGGCGTTCTCGTTCGCGTCCGCGCCCCCGTTGGTGAAGAACACCTTGGCGAACGTCTCGCCCGCCACTTCAATGACGCGCCGCGCCAGTTCTCCCCGCACGTCCGACGCAATGGCTGGCTGGATCGTGGCGAGCGCTCCCGCTTGGGTCTGGATTGCCTTGACGAGATCCGGGTGCTGGTGGCCGAGGTTGAGGTTCACCAGTTGGGACGAGAAGTCAAGGTAGTCCTTGCCGCCGTCATCCCAGAAGGTGCTGCCCTCGGCACGGACAACGTTGATGGGGTTGAGGGTTGCCTGCGCGCTCCACGAGTGGAAGACGTAGCGGGGGTCGTTGGCTGTCATGGGGTCCTCAGTACTTTTTCAGTGGTTGCTCAGTGGTTGCTCAGTGGTTGCTCGGGAAGCCAAGTTCGATCTGCGACTCGCTTGGCTGCGGCCAGCGCGTGGTGATCACCTTGGAGCGCGTGTAGAAGTGGATGGACTCGGGCCCATAGATGTGGGAATCGCCAAAGAGCGAGTTCTTCCAGCCGCCAAACGAGTACGCGCCAATCGGCACCGGGATAGGCACGTTGATGCCCACCATGCCCACTTCGATGTCCTTCTGGAAGGCGCGAGCCGTGCCGCCGTCGCGGGTGAAGATCGCCGTGCCGTTCGCGTAGGGGTTGGCGTTGATGATCGCCACTGCCTCGTCATAGGACGCGGCCCGCACCACGGACAGCACGGGGCCAAAGATCTCGTCGTCGTAGACCTTCATGCCCGGCTTGACGTTGTCGATGAGGCTTGCGCCAAGGAAGAAGCCGTCGCTGTCAAACTGCGTGGTGGTGCCGTCCATGACCACGGCGGCACCCTCGCCCTGGGCTCCGGTGACGTAGCTGGCAACGCGGTCGCGGTGCTCGCGCGTGATGAGTGGGCCCATGTCCGTAGCGGTATCCGCGCCATCGCCAATGCGAAGCGCGGCGGCGCGCTCGGTGACCTTGGCGATCACCGCGTCGGCCGTTTCGTCACCCACCGCAACCAGTACGGAAATGGCCATGCAGCGCTCCCCTGCCGCCCCGTATGCCGCGCCAATGGCAGCGTCGGCTGCGGAGTCAAGGTCAGCGTCGGGCATCACGATCATGTGATTTTTGGCGCCGCCAAGTGCCTGCACGCGCTTGCCGTTCTTCGCGGCGGTCTCGTAGATGTAGCGCGCGATGGGGGTGGAGCCAACAAAGCTCACGGCGCCGATGCCGGGTGCCTCCAGGAGTGCGTCAACGGCCGTCTTGTTGCCGTGAATCACGTTGAACAAGCCCTTTGGCAGGCCGGCCTCTTCCCAGAGGGCGGCGATGAAGTTTGCCGCGCTTGGGTCCTTCTCGCTGGGCTTGAGAATCACGGCGTTGCCGCACGCGAGCGCGGAGGCGCTCATCCACAGCGGCACCATCACGGGGAAGTTGAACGGCGTGATGCACGCGACCACGCCCACGGGCGCCTTGATGGTGTGGACGTCTACGCCGCCCGCCACGCCCGTGGAGTGCTCGCCCTTGAGCAGGTGGGTAAGTCCCGCGGCGAATTCCACGTTTTCGATGCCGCGGCTCACCTCGCCCTTGGCGTCGCTGAGCACCTTGCCGTGCTCGCGCGTGACGATGGCGCCCAGCTCGTCTTGGCGCTCAACGAGCAGCTGGCGCATGCGGAAGAACACGTCGGCCCTTCTTACGAGGCCGGTTTCCGCCCACGCCTTTTGCGCAGCGGTGGCAATCTCGATGGCGTGCGCAACCTCGGCCGTGGTGGCGAAGGCGACATCGCCCGTGCGCTCACCGGTGGCGGGGTTGAAGATCGCGCCGGTCTGGGCGGCCTCACCATAGGGCTGGCCGTCAACGTGATGTAGCAGGGTCATTGCTGTTCCTTTGGAGTGACGTACACCTTGCGGATGGTCTCGTGGACGGTCCAGACGGTCTGCTGACCGTCGTGGAGCCGCACCACGTCGCCGGGTCCAATCTCGATGCTCGGTTGGGGTGGGTCGGTGAAATCGATGGTCGCGCGGCCGTGGAGTACCACAAAGAGCTCGTCGGCCTCGGTGTCCGTCTCGGTGCTGGGTGGGCATTCCCAGACGCCCACCTCGAGGCCGTGCCAGGTGCCCAGCTCGCCAGCGGCGTTGGTGGGATAGACGCCTTGCTTCATGAGTCGAATCCCAGCTTGAGGGCGTCGAGCGTCTTGAGCAGCGCGTTGCGGCGGCCGTCGCGGTGATCCGCGCGGTTGAGTGACCAGCGGGTGGCGTTGATGCCTACCGTGGCGAGCGGCTCCGGCGGGAACGGGGTGGGCCGCTCGCGCACCATGCGCGTGCGCACGCGCTCGCTGTCTTCGCCGTCCAAGAGATCAAGCATCACGTTGGCGCCAAACCGCGTGGCACCAACCCCAAGCCCGGTATAGCCAACGGCATAGGCGACGTCTCCTCCGCGTGCCGTGCCAAAGAACGCAGTAAAGCGCGTGCACGTGTCGATGGCCCCGGCCCAGCGATGCGTGAACGTGATGCCCGTCAGTTGCGGGAAGGTGGTGAGGAAGTGCGCGGCGAGGCGCTCGTAGCTCTCCGGCCGGTCCTCATACGCCCGGCGCACCTTGCGGCCGGTGTGATAGATCGCGTCGTAGCCGCCAAAGATGATGCGATTGTCCGCAGTGAGTCGGTAGTAGTGGAACTGGTTGCCAGCGTCCCCGATCCCCTGGCGCCCCTCCCAGCCAATGGACCCCAGCTGGGCCTCCGTGAGGGGCTCCGTGGCTAGCACATAGTCATACACAGGCACCGTCATGAGCCGGTTGCGCTTGAGCAGCGCGGGGAAGGCATTGGTGCCCAACGCGATTTTGCGCGCGGTGACGCGGCCGCGGTCTGTCACCAGCGTCGGGCCGTCTGCTACGGCGCGAACCGGCGTGAACTCAAAAATCTGCACACCAAGCTGCACGGCTACGCGCGCGAGCTCCACCACGAGTTTGGCCGGGTGCACTAGCGCGGAGCCTTCGTCATCCAGGAAACCCGCCATATACGTGGGGGAATGCACAAGTGCCCGGACTTGCTCGGCGGTCATGGCATCGGGCCCAAGAGCTTCCACCTGGTACGGCTCCACGGCCACCGTGAGCGAGCCGTTGCGCTCAAAATCGACGTCCATGTTGTAGCGCCGAACGGTCGCCTCGAGCTCATCGAGATTCTCGAGGCCCAGGCGCGTGAGCGTCTCCATTTCCTCGGGCCAGCGACGCTCGCCGTTGTCCTCGCCGTGGGTGAGGCTCGCCTCGCAAAAACCGCCGTTCCGGCCCGACGCTGCCCAGCCAACGCGCCTGGCCTCCAGCACAATTACGGACCGGCTGGGATTGCGCTCCTTGGCGAGGATGGCGGTCCACAAGCCCGAGTAGCCGGCACCAACAATCGCGAGATCAGCGTCAGCGTCCGCGTCGAGGCGGGGGTACGAAGGGCGCGCCACATCGTCAAGCCAGAAGGGCGTGAGTTTTGAGGGAGCGAGAGCCGCTTGAACCGCAGCGGCATCCGGAGCCTGGCGTTCGAAGACCGTGGCGACCACGGGTTATCACTCCTGTCGGCCGCGCGATACGCGGCAACAGTGCTCATATAACCCTGCGCAGTGGCAGATGTGCAAGTGCAAGCCGAACCCGGCATCGACCCTCCCCCCACGTTGTGGTAGCTGAGCGGTGAAAATGGCCGCATTTTCACCGCTCAGCTACCACCAGGCATCGGAGGCAATCTCCCGCTAGACTTGCGGGGACATAGTGCTATGCCTCACCAGCGCCAGGCCGGCGGTGGGGCCACTCCGCAGCACATGGACTCGCCGCCAGGCCGGGCGAGCGGAGAGCATCATGGCAATTTCACTTAATCGAGAACGAATCAACCAGCTCATCGACGAGCAGACTGAACTTCTCAATGCAAACACTCAGAAGTCGCGCGAGCTGTACGAGCACGCGTCGCAGCACCTGAGCGGCGGCGTAGCGTCCAGTTACCAGGGGCGAGACCCGTGGCCCATC
Source organism: uncultured Demequinaceae bacterium (assembly GCA_964392875.1). Lineage (GTDB taxonomy): Bacteria > Actinomycetota > Actinomycetes > Actinomycetales > Demequinaceae > Demequina. The sequence continues at coordinate 5,146 of CAYMRO010000041.1, read as the reverse complement.
TACATCGCTTCCGGCGCGGGAGACCGCATCACGGACGTTGACGGCAACGAGTACTACGACTTTCACAACGGCTTTGGCTCCATGGTGCAGGGGCATGCGCACCCGGCCATCGGCGAGGCGGTGGCCAAGCGCTTCCCGCTGGGCACGCACTTTGGCGTGGCCACGGAGGACTCCGTGATCGTGGCCGACGAGCTGGCGCGCCGCTGGGGACTGCCCAAGTGGCGATTCACCAATTCCGGTTCCGAGGCCACGATGGACGCCATTCGCATCGCGCGCGCCGTGACAGGCCGCGAGACGGTGATGAAGATCTTCGGCTCGTACCACGGGCACCACGACACCGTGATGGTGTCCATTGGCGTGGAGTACGACAAGATTGGCGACCGCGAAAACTACGCGTCCCTCGCGTACGGTGCCGGCATTCCGCAGGCGACCGTTGACATGACTATCGCCGTGCCGTTTAACGACGCCCCGGCCATGGAACGACGCATTGATCGGCTTGCCGCTGAGGGGCGACTGCCGGCGTGCGTGATTATGGAAGCCGCCATGATGAATCTTGGAGTGGTGCTTCCGGAGCCCGGCTATCTCGAGGCGGTGCGGGACATCTGCACGCGTCACGGGATCGTGTTGATCTTTGACGAGGTTAAGACGGGCCTGGCTATTGCTGCCGGCGGCGCCACGGAGAAATTCGGGGTCAAGCCGGACATGGTGACGCTAGCGAAGGTGCTGGGCGGCGGCTTGCCGTCCGGCGCTATCGGCGGAACGGAAGAGGTCATGGCCGTTGTCGAGGATGGCAGCGTCTACCAAGTGGGCACGTACAACGGCAATCCGCTGTCCATGGTGGCCGCGCGAGCCTCGCTCGAGGAGGTCCTGACCCCCGCGGCCTATGAGCACCTCGCCGCGCTCAACGATCGCATCGTGAGCGGCTGCCAGGCGGTCATCGACAAGTACGACCTCCCGGGTTATGCCATTGGCATTGGGTCCAAGGGCTGCGTGACGTTCGCGACCACCAAGATCGTGGACTACGAGACCTTCAAGGAAAACCAAGACGTGCCGCTGTGCGACCTCGCGTGGCTGTGGAACATGAATCACGGCATCTTCATGACGCCCGGCCGCGAGGAGGAGTGGACTCTTTCTGTGATGCACACCTTCGAGGCCGTTGACGAGTACGTGCGAGTGTTTGACGACCTCGCGGCGGCGATTACTAAGTAGGGGTTTGGCGCTGGCGGCGGTGACTTCCAAGGATGCTCGGTGTTGATGTGACGCGTGGGGCCCAGAATTGCCCGCTACGAGTACCATCCATCACTTGCGTACCCAGCACCCTTGGAAGTCAACGCGCGGGGTGAGGTGCCCGGAGCGTCGGGCAGGGTGAAGGCCCTTGCCCCGTAATCCCGCTGGGCGGTGAAAATTCTCCGCCCAGGGGGACTCATACGCGTATCGTCCCCATCGGCGGTAAAGCCGGCGGTGCGGAGGGGGGGTGCTACGCACGAGAGGTGCCGGAGCGCCAGCAATCACTGGCACCCCCGCGCGCCAGCCACCTACATCACGTTGATGCCGTGCGCGGCAAACTGACCCTTCACCCGGTCCACCAACTCCGGAGACGGCGAGCGCGTCTCGCCAAGCAGGTACGGCTCGCCGCTCGCCTCCCACTTTGCGCGGCCCAGTTGGTGGAACGGGAGCACCTCGAGCCGCTCAACGCCGTCAAGCGTTTCCACGAACTCAGCGATCGCCTCCACGTTGTCCCACGCGTCCGTGAGGTCCGGGACCAGCACAAATCGAATCCACATGGTCTTGCCAAGGCGAGACAGGCGCTCGGCAAAATCCAGCGTCGGCTGTAACGGCCGCCCCGTCACACGCTTGTACGTCTCCGGGAGCCCGGACTTGATGTCCAGGAGCGTGAGGTCCACGTACTGGAGGTCGTCATCGGACAGCCGCGCGCCCAGGAGCCCCGCCGTGTCCAGCGCCGTGTGAATACCCAGCTCCTTGCAGCGCTTGAACACGTTCGCCACAAACTTGGACTGCAGCAGCGGTTCACCACCGGAGATGGTCAGCCCGCCGCCCGTGACCTTCATGATCTCGCGGTAGCGCGACACCCGGTCCATCACCTCGTCAACCGTGTGCCGCACGCCGTCGCGCATGCGCCACGTGTCCGGGTTCTGGCAGAACTGGCAGCGCATGCCGCAACCGGCCATGAACAGCGTCATGCGCGTCCCTGGCCCGTCCACGCCGGTGGACAGATCCCACGAGTGCACGGACCCGGCCAGGTGATCGCGCAGCGCCTCGGACGCCGCCATCTCTTGGTCAGCGACCACCATGTACGGCGTCTGAGGTGGGGACTCGACGATCATGACGGTTACCTAGAGCCCAGCGTGGAATGTCCGGCTCAGCACGTCGAGCTGCTGCTCGCGCGTGAGCCGCACAAAGTTCACGGCATAGCCGGAGACGCGAATGGTGAGCTGCGGATACTTCTCCGGGTGCTCCATCGCGTCCTCGAGCGTCTCGCGGTTGAGCACGTTGACGTTCACGTGGAATCCGTTGGAGACGTTGTACGCGTCGAGGATGCCAACCAGGTTGGTGACCTGCTCCGCGCGGTCGCGGCCCAGCCCTGAGGGCGTCACGGTGGTGGTCAGCGAGATGCCGTCCTGGGCTTGGTCGTACGGCAGCTTTGCCACGGAAAGGGCCGACGCCAACACACCATGGTTGTCGCGTCCATTCATCGGGTTGGCACCTGGGGCAAACGGCTCGCCCGCTCGCCGGCCGTCAGGGGTGTTGCCGGTTGCCTTCCCATAAACAACGTTCGACGTGATGGTCAGCACGGACTGCGTGTGAGTGGAGTTGCGGTACGTGGGCTGCTTGCGGATCTTCTCCATGAAGCGCGTCACCAGATCCACGGCAATGTCATCGGCGCGGTCATCGTCGTTGCCGTACGTGGGGAACTCGCCATCCACCGCGTAGTCGATTACCAGGCCAGACTCGTCCCTCACGGGCGTCACCTTGGCGTACTTGATTGCGCTCAGCGAGTCCGCCGCCACGGACAGGCCGGCAATGCCGCATGCCATGGTCCGCAGAATCTCCTTGTCGTGGAGGGCCATTTCAAGGCGCTCGTACGCGTACTTGTCGTGCATGTAGTGGATGCAATTGAGCGCATCAACGTAGGTCTCAGCAAGCCAGTCCATGAGCTTGTCGAATGCGGCCATGACCTGCTCGTAGTCCAGGACGTCGCCGGTGGCTGGCGCCGAGACCGGCGCCACTTGCTTGCCGCTCAGCTCGTCGCGACCGCCGTTGATGGCGTACAGCATGGCCTTGGCCAAATTGACGCGTGCGCCAAAGAACTGCATCTGCTTGCCAACGCACATCGCGGAAACACAGCAGGCGATGGCGCTGTCGTCGCCCCAGGCGGGGCGGATCAGCTCGTCGGATTCGTACTGGATGGCGGACGTGTCGATGGACACGCGAGCGCAGAACTCCTTGAAGCCAAGGGGAAGGCGGTCGGACCAGAACACCGTGAGGTTTGGCTCCGGCGCCGGCCCAAGGTTGTAGAGCGTCTGCAGGTAGCGGAACGAGGATTTTGTGACGAGCGCGCGCCCGTCTTCTCCCATGCCGCCAATGGTCTCGGTGACCCAGGTGGGGTCGCCGGAGAACAGCGCGTCGTACTCGGGGGTGCGGAGGAAGCGCACAATGCGCAACTTGATGACAAAGTCGTCGATGATCTCTTGCGCTTGGGTCTCCGTCAGCACCCCAGCGGCGATGTCCCGCTCCAGGAACACGTCAATGAAGGTGGAGGTGCGGCCAAGCGACATCGCCGCGCCGTTCTGCTCCTTCACCGCGCCAAGGTAGGCAAAGTAGAGCCACTGCACCGCCTCACGTCCGGAGGAAGCGGGCCCAGAAATGTCGTACCCGTAGGTCAGCGCCATCGCCTTGAGTTCGCGCAGCGCCTTGATCTGCTCCGAGTTCTCCTCGCGGTCACGGATCACGTCCTCCGTGGAGCGCTCCATGTCCAGCTCAATGCGGTCAACCTTCTTGGCATCGATGAGCGCGTCAACGCCGTACAGCGCAACGCGGCGGTAGTCGCCAATGATGCGCCCTCGCCCGTAAGAATCCGGCAGGCCCGTCACGATGTGCGAGGACCGCGCCGCCCGCACGTTGGGCGGGTAGGCGTCAAAGACGCCGTCGTTGTGGGTCTTGCGGTATTCGCTGAAGACCTTCTCGAGCGTGGGGTCAACGGGGTACCCGTAGGTCTCGAGCTCCTTGACCACCATGCGCCAGCCGCCAAACGGCATGATCGCGCGCTTGAGCGGCGCGTCTGTCTGCAGGCCAACGATCACTTCGTTGTCCTGGTCGATGTATCCGGGGCCGTGCGACGTGATCGAGGCCGGCGTCTTCCAGTCAACGTCGTAGACGCCCTTTTCACGCTCCTCCGGGAACATCGCGCTGAGCTTGTCCCACACTCCCTTGGTGCGCGGCGTTGCGTCCGCGAGGAACGAGCCGTCGCCCTCGTAGGGCGTGTAGTTGGCCTGAATGAATCCGCGCACGTCGATGCTGTCGCACCACTCGCCCGTGGTGAATCCGCGCCAGGCGTAAGCGCGGGGATCGCCCGCGTTGCCCGTGATGGCGTGGTCCCAAATCTTGCCGGTGTTGACGGCTTCTGTAGTCACTGCTACCTCCCAGGGTGGCGGGTCTCGCATTTCGATATCTCCACGGTAGGCGGCGGTTTGGCGGGAACCTTGGGACCTAAGTACCCGCCTTGATATGTCCCGACGCCGTGGCAGACTAGGCGCGCACACTCACCTTTTGAAGGGCTGGCAATGACGACGGCAACCCTCCTCACCAACCCGATCCGTGAGGGCTGGACCCTCACCCACACGGGCGGGGGCGCCCCCGCCTCCGTTACGGGGGTCACCCACTTCGCCGCCACGGAACCCACCGCTGGCGAGCGCGTAGACCTCGTCGTCGACGGCCCCCACAAGGTGATTGCTGTGACCCTCAATGGCACCGACCTTCCCCTGACTGCCGACGCGCAGAGCGGTTACCGCTTCGACGTGCGCGAGGCCATCGCTCCCGGCAGCAACCTCCTCGAGGTGGCCTTTGCCCCGGGCACCGAGGCAGCCGAGGGCGTCCGGATCGAGCGCTGGCGCGTGGCCCGCCTTGC
>CAYMRO010000040.1:1314-12497 GCA_964392875.1 uncultured Demequinaceae bacterium | reverse complement strand
GTGGGATGAGGTCTCCCAAGCGCTCCGGTCGCTCTCGTGGGGAGCGGTCATAGCGGCGGGACTCGCGGCCACCGTGGCGCTGGGCATCAACGCGCTCTCGTGGCGAGAGGTCATGGTGAGCGTGGGCCTGGAGGCCAGCGTGCCCTCCGCGATGAGGGTGTTCCTGCTGAGCCAAGTGGGCAAATACGTGCCCGGATCCGTGTGGCCCGTGCTCGCGCAGGCCGAGTTCGCCAGGGATCACGGCGTGAGCCGCGCGCGCGCCATGACAGGCTCCATCGTGGCGATGGTGGTTGGTGTGGTGACGGCCGCGATTGTTGGTTTGGTTGGTATCGCGATAACGGTGCCCGACGCTGTTGCCACCTATTGGTGGATCATTCCCGTGGCCTTGGCTCTGGTTGCGGCACTCACCCCGCCCGTGCTGCGTCGCCTCGTTGCGCTCGCGTTCCGCGTTACCAAACGAACGGAAGAGCCTGCACATGTGTCCGGCGGCGCGCTCTTGGGATCGGCGGCTTGGTCCATCCTCATGTGGCTGCTGCTTGGCCTGCAGGCGTGGCTGCTGCTGCGAGAGATCGCCCCCGGTGACGATGCCACCTACGTGCTCGCCACCGGTGCCTTTGCGCTCGCGTGGCTCGTGGGCTTTCTGGTCGTCATTGCGCCCGCGGGGGCGGGTGCTCGCGAGGCTGCACTTGTGGTGCTGCTTGGCTCGGTGGCAACGGGCCCACAGGCCTTGAGCTTGGCGCTCGTGAGCCGCTTCCTCATGACGGCGGCGGACGCCATCGGCTTTGGGATTGGCGTTGCTATCAGACGCGGTCAACCGGCGAGTGTGCCGGACCATACTGCTGAGTCTTGAGCCGCTCCAACTGATCCTCTGCGAGCACTCGGTTGGTCTTGAGCAGGTCCGAGAGCACACCGAGCGCCACCGCAAGGAGCGCGCCGGAAATGAGCGCGCCGCCAAGGATGAGCGACTGGATGTGGTTGCCGTCATTGCCCGTCATGCGGAGTATCGCAAAGCGAATGAACGGGATGAGGCCCAAGATCCCGAACGTGAGGGCAAGGGTCCGGAAGATGGTCCACGGCTTGAACATGATGTACGAGCGGACAATCGCCTGCCCGGACTTCACCATGTGCTCAAACACGTTGCTGAAGAGGCGAGACTCGCGAGTCTTGGGGTTGGTTTGGATGGGTACCGATTCAATGGCGAGGCGCTTGTTGCCCGCCTGGATGATGGTCTCCATGCAATAACTGAACTGGGTGACGATGTTGAGGCGATAAAGCGAATACCGGCTGTATGCGCGAAACCCTGACGCAGCGTCGGGCAATTTGGTGCCCGCGGCGCGATTGACCACCCAACTGCCAAAGCGCTGCATGACCTTCTTGAAGAATGAGAAGTGCGCGATGGACTGCGTTTGGCGATCTCCGATGACGATGTCAGCGCGGCCCGCGAGGATGGGCGCAACGAGATCGCCGATGCGCTCCTGGGGGTATTGGTTGTCGCCATCGGTGTTGACCACGATGTCTGCCCCGTGCGCGAGCGCGTATTCCACCCCATCCGCGAACGAGCGTGCCAGCCCCATGGTGCGCGCGTGCCGAACGATGTGCGTGACGCCGTGCTCGCGGGCCACTTGCGACGTGTTGTCCGTGGAGCCGTCGTCGATGATCACGATGTCGATCTCGTCGACGCCATCGATGTGCGTGGGCATGGTGCTCAGCACCAGCGGGAGCGTTGCCTCCTCGTTGAGGCACGGAACCTGAATGACGACCTTCACGGATTCAGGGTAATGGGCCGCGACTCCTGTGGGATTTCAAGATGCGAGGTGCGCCAAGCGCGGGTAACGTCCAAAAGACGCAAACCTCTACGAAAGGTATGAATCGTGATAAGAGCGACATCGTGGCGAACCTACGCCATCGTCATCGCCATCGTGGCCGCATTGTGGGCCGCCATCGTGACCCCCGCGACATCCGCACAAGCCGCCGATGACGACACCACCATCCAAATCCTTGGCATCAACGACTTCCATGGCCGCATCCTGCCTGATACCAACAGCGGATCCGCTGGCGGCCCCGCGCTCGTGACTGCGGTCAAGACGCTCACTGCGGAGCACCCCAACACGGTGTTCGCGGCTGCCGGCGACATCATTGGCGCGTCGACGTTCGAGAGCTTCATCGCTCAAGACAAGCCAACCATCGACGTCCTCAACGAAGCGGGACTCGACGTCTCCTCCGTGGGCAACCACGAGTTCGACAAGGGCTACGACGACCTCGTCAACCGCGTGATGGCGCCCTACGACCCCGTCACGAACCCCTACGGCGGGGCGTCGTGGCAGTACTTGGGCGCGAACGTGCGGCTCGCCGGCGACGAGCCCGCGCTGCCTGAGACGTGGACCCAGAACTTTGGTGACATCAAGGTTGGCTTTGTTGGTGTGGTCACCGATGAAACGCCTTCACTCGTATCGCCCGACGGTGTGGCTGGCTTGACCTTCCAAAAGGAGTACACCGCCACCAACAGGGAAGCGGCGGAACTCAAAGCCGATGGCGCGGACATTGTCATTGCGCTCATCCACGAGGGCGCTCCAACCACGGACTATGCATCCGCGGTGGACCCGGCAAACGACTTTGGCCAGTTCGTCACGAACCTCTCCGATGACGTTGATGCGGTCATTTCCGGTCACACCCACCTCGCGTACAACCACCTGGTGCCGGTGCCCGGCTGGTCCGGGCGGGACGTGACCGAACGTCCAGTGGTGTCCGCAGGGCAATACGGCTCATTCCTCAACCAGCTGGTATTCACGGTGGACGCCGCAGGAGACGTCACCGACGTTCAGACGGACATCATCGATCTTGACGCCACCGTTGACGGCGTGCCGGTCTACGCACCGGACCCGGCAACCCAGGCGATAGTGGATGCTGCGGTGGCGAACGCGGAGGTGTTGGGAGCGCAAGTGCTCGGCACCTTGGACGGGCCGCTGTACCGCGCCAAGACGGCGAGCGGCGATCCCGGTTCCAACCGCGGCGGCGAATCCACGCTGGGCAATGCGGTTGCCGAAATCCAACGATGGTCCACGGCGGAGTTGGGCGCACAGATCGCGTTCATGAACCCGGGAGGCCTGCGCGCCGACATGCTGGGCGCGGCTCTGGGAACAGGGACGTACCCGTCCGACGTCACGTACAAGCAGGCGGCGGCGGTGCAGCCGTTCGCCAACACGCTCGTGACGATGAACCTCACGGGTGCGCAGATCAAGGCTGTGCTCGAACAGCAGTGGCAGCCCGCAGGGGCCTCGCGACCGTTCTTGCGCCTTGGCGTCTCCGCAGGGTTCACCTACACATACGACCCCGTGACCAAGACGGTCCTGGATATCAGGCTCAACGGCACGCCCATCGCGGACGATGACACCGTCAAGGTGGTGGTGAACTCGTTCCTCGCCGCAGGAGGAGACAACTTCACGGTATTCCGAGACGGCACGGACAAGGCCGACTCGGGCCGCGTAGATCTGCAGGCGCAGGTTGATTACCTCGCCGCCAATGGCACCCTTGAGGTGCCAACGGAGCAGCGTGCGGTTGGAGTCACGGGCCTCGACACCGCGGACTTCACGGTGGGCGAGCAGGTATCGCTTGGGCTGAGTTCGCTCATGATGACCGGTGAAGGCGACCTCACGGACACCACCGTGACCGCCAAGCTGGGCAAGAAGAAGCTGGGCAAGTTCGCCGTGACCAACGTGCTCCCCACGGAACCTACGGACGAGCAAGGAACGGCCACATTGGCATTCACCGTTCCTAAGCTCAAGGCGGGTACGTATGACCTGGTCGTCAAGGGAAAGGTCACCGGGACTGTGGTGACCATTCCTGTCACCGTCAAGGCCGCACCCGTGGTGCCGCCCTGCCAGGTCACCCAGACGGTGGCACGAGCGTGGCACGGCGGATACCTTGCGGTGGTGCAGGTCACTAACGCCTCCTCCTCCACGATCAAGCACTGGAAGCTTGGGTGGACGTTCACCGGCAACGAGAAAGTCGCGTTCGCGTGGAACGCCAAGGTGAAGCAGAAGGGCCACAACGTGGTTGCCAAGAGCACCCCATGGAACGGCAAGGTCAAGCCAGGCGAGACCGTCCACTTTGGCTACCTCGGCAAGGGCGCTCCGCAAGAGGTGTCTGAGTTCACGCTGAACGGCGCCGCCTGCCAGTGACGCGCGCGGGCGCCCGGTCTCCGGGCGCCCGCTTCCGCCCATGCTCTTGTTCCTCGCCGCGGCGCCCTATGGGGCGATGGTGATGGGGACTGGCACTCCGCGGTCTCCTATGGGGCGATGGTGATGGGGACTGGCACTCCGCGGTCTCCTATGGGGACATCAGGTCCGGCTTTCGCAGATCCGTGACTCCTATGGGGACATCAGGTCCGCACTGCGCCCGCTTCAACGCGCGCCAGGCAACCCCGTGTGATTGCGTACCGGACCCCATGTACCCATAGGAGCCTAGAATCGACGAAAGCCGGACCCCAAGTACCCGTAGGGCGCCTGTGCGGCCAAAGCTTGACGCAAGTGACACGCCCGCGGTGCCAACCCGCTCACCCAGCGCGCGCCGCTCCTGAGCAATACGATCGAAGGCGCGGGGGCTTTGACAGGAGCAACGATGAAGTTCTCAATCTACAAAGACCAGGCGGGCGAATTCCGGTTCCGCATCATCGCAGCGAACGGCAACATCCTTGCGAGCAGCCAGGGCTACAACCAGAAGCAGTCGGCGAAAGACACGATCGCCTCGATTCAGAAGAGCGCAGCCGGCGCGGACGTGGTTGACGAGACCTGACGCGCCACTGCGCCACTCAGTGGCCGTATGCGCCACAATGGGCCAGTGACCGCCTTCGCTGATCGCCACATTGGGCCCAACGAACCGGGCATCGAGACGATGCTCGGCACCGTTGGATTTGCTTCGCTTGCCGCCATGATGGAGGCCGCCGTGCCTGCCGCCATCCGGCAAGACGACGTCCTGGTGCTCCCTCCGGCCCGTGACGAGCAGGAGACTCTGTCCGCGTTGCAGGCGTTCGCGCAGCGCAACCGCGTGCAGGTCTCGATGATTGGCCAGGGTTACTACGACACCGTCACGCCCATGGTGATCCGCCGCAACGTTCTCGAGAATCCCGCCTGGTACACCGCCTATACGCCGTATCAGGCGGAGATCTCTCAGGGCCGCCTTGAGGCGATGCTCAACTTCCAGACCATGGTCGCCGATCTCACCGCACTGCCCATTGCCGGGGCCTCTCTCCTCGACGAGGCCACCGCAGTAGGCGAGGCAGTGCTGCTCATGCGCCGCGCGGTGCATGGCAAGGAGGGCGGCGTGATCATCCTCGACGCCGAGTGCCTGCCACAAACCATTGAGGTTGTCACCGCACAGGCCAACGCAATTGGCCTACCTATTCGCGTTGAGGAACTGACCGACGGCTGGGAAGCGCCGGCGGACCTCGTTGGCTTGGTCATTCAGCAGCCTGGGAGCACCGGAGTGGTGCGCGAGGTTGGCGGATTCATCGATGCGGCGCACGCGGTTGGCGCGCTCGCAACGGTAGCTGCGGACATTCTGTCGCTGTGCGTCATCAAGGCGCCGGGCGAACTTGGAGCAGACGTTGCGGTTGGCTCCACGCAGCGCTTTGGCGTGCCGCTGTTCTTTGGTGGCCCCCACGCCGCCTACATCGCGGTACGCGAAGGGCTCGAACGGCAACTGCCCGGCCGGCTCGTTGGCGTGAGCGTAGACGCCGACGGCAACCCCGCGCTGCGGCTCGCACTGCAGACTCGGGAACAGCACATCCGCCGCGACAAGGCCACGAGCAACATTTGCACCGCCCAAGCCCTGCTGGCAATTATCGCGGGCTTCTACGCGATGTATCACGGGCCGGATGGGCTACGCGAGATTGCGCTGCGCGTGCACCGCATGGCGGCAACGCTCGCCGAGGCGCTCACCGCGCGCGGCGCCACCGTGCGTCACGAGGCGTTCTTCGACACCGTGGTGCTGGACGTCCCCCGCGGCGCGGAATCCGTAATGCGCCGCGCAGCGGAGCAAGGCATCAACATCCGCAAGCTCGACGAAGACTCCGTAGCCATCTCGTGCGACGAAATGACCACGCTCGACATCCTCACCAAACTGGTTGCCGCCGTACTGGGCCACCCACACGAGCGCCCCGTCTATGGCGGGCCATCGGTGACCATCCCGCGAGACTTGCGCCGAACGTCGGACTATTTGACGCACCCCATCTGGACGCAGCACCGCTCGGAAACGTCGATCATGCGCTACATGCGCCGCCTCGCGGATCGCGATCTGGCGCTTGACCGCACCATGATTCCGCTCGGCTCGTGCACTATGAAGCTCAATTCGGCCGTTGAGATGGCGCCCGTCAGTTGGCCTGGCTTTGCGAACATTCATCCCTTTGCGCCCAGCGACCAGACGGCGGGCTACCGCGCGATGATTGGGCAGCTTGAGTCGTGGCTTGCGGACATCACCGGCTACGCCGCGGTGTGCGTGCAGCCAAACTCGGGCGCGCGCGGCGAGTACGCGGGCCTGCTCGCGATTCACTCGTATCACCGGTCCCAAGGCCAAGGCGAGCGGGACGTGTGCCTCATCCCAGCGTCGGCCCATGGCACCAACGCTGCCTCCGCGGTGCTTGCCGGGCTGCGCGTGGTGGTGGTGGCCACGGGCGACGACGGCGAGATCGACATGAGCGACCTCACGGCGAAACTCGCCGCAAATGAGGGCCGGATCAGCTGCATCATGCTCACGTATCCCTCCACGCACGGCGTGTACGAGGCACATGTTGGCGAGGTGTGCGCGGCCGTGCACGACGCCGGCGGCCAGGTGTACATCGACGGTGCCAACCTCAACGCGCTCGTTGGGCTTGCTAAGCCCGGGCATTTTGGCGGCGACGTTAGCCACCTCAATCTGCACAAGACCTTCTGCATTCCGCACGGTGGCGGCGGGCCGGGCGTTGGCCCCGTGGCCGTTGCCGAGCACCTGGTGCCGTTCTTGCCGCGGCTCTCGAGCCCCATTCAGACGCCGGAGGAGCTCATCCGCCAAGGTGCGCCCGTGAGTGCGGCTCCGTATGGCTCGGCGGGAATCCTGGCGATTTCGTGGGCGTATATCGCGCTCATGGGTCACGAGGGCCTCACGCGCGCCACCTCCACGGCCGTGCTCGCCGCCAACTACGTGGCCACTCGCCTCAACGAGGCTTACCCCGTGCTCTACCGCGGACCAGGCGGCCTCGTTGCGCACGAGTGCATCCTGGACTTGCGTGAGATCACCAAGGTCACCGGCATCACCGCCGAGGACGTGGCCAAGCGACTCATCGACTTTGGACTGCACGCGCCAACGATGTCCTTCCCCGTGGCGGGAACTCTCATGGTGGAGCCAACGGAGAGCGAGGACCTTGGCGAGATCGATCGGTTCATCGAGGCAATGCTCGTGATCCGCGCGGAGATCGCCGCCGTTGAGCGCGGCGAAGTCACCGCTGAGGCCTCCGTCTTGAGGGCCGCACCGCACACGGTTGAGATGGTGGTTGGCGACGGTTGGGCGCAGGACTATCCGCGGGAACAGGCCGCCTTCCCCGTTGCCGGACTGCGCCGTGACAAGTACTTCAGCCCCGTGCGACGCGTCGACAACGCCTACGGAGATCGCAATCTGGTGTGCGCGTGCCCCCCCCTCGAGGATTACGCAGACTGACACCTCGGTTTTGCCGCGATTATCACCGTGTGAAGGTCACCACACCTATAGGTAATTTTTGGCGCCGCTCAGTTAATGTGGCCATGGCCCAATCCGCTGTGTCTTGGGCCTGAGGGAGGACCGTGGCTGTTCGCCGCCAGTCTTTGAGCCCCCCAAACTTGCCGGGATACACGTACGTGCGTCCGCTTGGGTCAGGGGGTTTCGCTGACGTGTTCCTGTACCAGCAGAACATGCCGCGCCGAATGGTCGCCGTGAAGGTGCTTCTCACTCGCATCCACGACGATGCCGCCGCACGCGCGTTCGCTGCTGAGGCCGACGTCATGGCTGGCTTGAGTTCCCACCCCGCCATCCTCACCGCATACGAGGCATCCGTGGCGCCGGACGGCAGGCCGTTCCTGGTCATGGAGTATTGCCCCTCGTCCATGGCCACGCGCTACCGCACCGAGCAGATCCCTATTGCCGAGGTGCTGTCGATTGGTGTGAAGGTGGCCGGCGCGGTGGAGTCCGCTCATCGCGTGGGAATGCTGCACCGCGACATCAAGCCCTCCAACATCCTCGTCACGTCCTTTGGTCACCCTGTGCTGAGCGACTTTGGCGTGGCTTCCGCCACCGTCACGGGCGAGGACGACATGATCGCGATGTCCCCGCCGTGGAGCGCCCCCGAGGTGGTGGACCGCCGCAGCTCCGGCACCGTGGCGAGTGAAGTGTGGGCGCTCGCGGCAACCATCTACACGCTCGCCGCACAGCACGCCCCCTTTGACGTACCCGGCGGTCGCCGCTCTGACGAGCAATTGCGGGGCCGCATCATGCGCGCCAAGTTTGTTCCCACCGGTAGGGCCGACGCTTCCCCCGCCTTTGATGAGGCTCTCGCCAATGGCTTGCGTCGCCTTCCTGACGACCGCTACTCGAGCGCGCGCAAGTTTGGCGAGGCGCTGCAAGCGGTGGAAAGGGAGATGGGACTGCCGGTCACCGCCCTCGAGCTTCCCGACGACGCGTGGGCGCCAACGGACTACGTGGACGGTGCATCCGGAGCGCCCGTGCACTCCACCGTGTCCATTCAGACGCAGCGCCAACGCGTGCTTGATCCGCTTCCGCGCACCGGCACGCACAGCCGCACGGGCGCACGCCGCGAGCGCCTGGGCCGAGGCATCGTCATTGGCATGATCATTGGCGGGGCGGCCGTCATTGGCGTAGCGGTGGCCGCCTATTTGGTGCTTGGGCGATAGATGGCAGCCCCCTTCATCCCGCCTGGCCGCCCTCGTGGCCAGCGCAGGCGCGTGGCGAAGTGGGCCGCCGTCGTGGCCGTGGCGGCATCGATCGCCACGGGGGCCGCGCTCGCTCCCGGCTTTGATCAGCGCGAAGTGACTCCGGACAATCCCTCCGTGTGGGCCATGCAATCCGTTGCCGGGCAACGCTTTGGACGCGTCAACACCGTGGTGGGTGAGGTGGACACCATCAAGGAGGCGGCGTCGCCAACCGACGTGGTGCAGTACGGCAACGCGCTGCTCGTGTACACGGACAATCTGGGAAGCGTCACCACGGTGGACACGGCAAAGCCCGCCAACATCGATGCCACGAGCGCGCAAGCCACCGTGGCCACTCCCTCCGGCACCGACGGCATCGCGAACACTGGTGATTACGTTGCCTACCTCACGGATGGCGGGCGCGTGCTGGTGGGGCGAGTGTCAACGGGCACGGCCGTGTCGCCCACCGCGCTCGACCCCTTCGCCGCCGCCGTTGTTCCGGACGGAGAAGAGCGGCCCGAGTTCCGCGCGCTCGCCGTGGCCGTGTCGGCAACGGGCGAAGTGGCCGCCTACTCACCAGAGTTGGGAACGGTGATGAGGGCCAACGCTGGCACGGGGCTTGTCAGCGGCATGGACCCCGTCACCAAGGGTCCAACCGAGGAAGGCGTGGAACTTGCTTGGGTGGGCGCCACGTGGGTGCTTTACGACCCAAGCACCGGCCTCGTGTGGCGGCAAGGCGCGGCTGACCCCACGCAATCTGGCACGGACGCCTCTGGTCGCTTGCAGCAGTCGAGCTCCGCGGGAGACACGGTGCTGATCGCCGACACCTCGGGGATAGTGGCGGTGTCGCTGTCCGACGGCTCCACTGGGCGCACCTTTGGGACGGCGGGGACCGCGCTGGGCAAGCCCGCGCCACCACTGCAATCTCCCACGTCTGGGGAGTTTGTGGGCGCGTGGCTACCCGCGGGCGGCGGGCGGGGAACCATGTGGCAATCGACCGGCGGCTCCACCCCGCTTGACTACGGTGGGCTGACTCTTGGCGACCAGCGCACCCCGCAGTTGCGGTCAAACGGCAGCCGCATGATCCTCAACGAGAGCCGCACGGGGTGGGTGTGGGAGGTGCCCTCTGGCGCGTTGGTTGCGTCGTCGCAGCAGTGGGATTCCAACCAGGAAACGCCCACCACTGACGAGGACGAGGACGTAGCCGCGGAAGTGACGGACCCCCGTCCGCCGGTGGCAGAGGACGACAGCTTTGGAGTCCGTGCTGGCCGTCAGGTGATCCTTCCCGTGCTGCTGAATGACCACGACGCCAATAAGGACGTGCTCACGGTCTGGCAGTCTTTGCTCAGCACGTTGGACCCCTCGTTTGGCACGCTGTCGCTCGCCGACGATGACCAGTCGCTGGTGGTCACCGTCTCCCCCAACGCGCGCGGCAGCGCAACGTTCAGTTACGTCATCACCGACGGCACCACGAGCGATGGCCTGCTGTCACCTCCCGCGACCGTCACCCTGACCGTCAAGGGCGCGTCGATCAACTCCGCGCCCGAGTGGTGCGGCGTGGATGGCTGCCTCGCGCAGTGGCCCCGCCCTCAAGTGAATCCCGGCGGGACCGTCTCAACGGACGTGCTGTCCGGTTGGGTGGACCCAGAGGGTGACCCCATTTACTTGGCCGACGCCACCACCACCTACGGCGCAGGCGTTGTGGCCGCGTCGCCTCAGGGTCGCGTGGTGTTCCAGCACACCGACGCGAACGCAACGGGTGGCGGCACGGCGCCCATAGAGGTGACCGTTTCCGATTCGTGGGGAGCCCAGGCAACCAAGGTGCTCAACGTGGCGGTGCTGGGAGAACCGGAATTGCGCATCAAGGACCTCTCGGTCACCGTGAGTGCGGGCGTCACTGCCACGATTGACGTAGGCGATCATGTGAGCGGGGCTGTGGGCTCGCTGCAACTCACCGAGGCCTCGCTCGCGCCTGGTGACGAGGCTGTGGTGGCGGTAGCGCAAGGCGTCACGGGCTTCACGTTCCTAGCTCAGGACGCCGGCTCGCACCTCGTTGACTTCAAAGTCAGCGACGGCACCAATGAGTCGCGCGGCGTGGCCCGAATCACGGTAGTAGCTCCTGAAGACGAACGCCTCACCACGGTTCCACTCACCGCCTTTGTGCGGTCAAAGGAAGACGCCACCGTCGACGTGCTCAAAGCCGTCTCCAACCCCGGCGGACGGGTGAAGTCCGAGATCAGCAGCACCCGTCCG
>CAYMRO010000040.1:0-1304 GCA_964392875.1 uncultured Demequinaceae bacterium | reverse complement strand
CACATTGAGTGCCGATGTCATTGGTTTCTCCGCGCTGCGCGTCAGCGGCGACACGGCCAACGCTGAGCCTGGCACTCTTGGCGTGGTCAGTTACACGGTGTCGGACGGCAGCGGCCGCCCGGAAATGACCGCCACCGGTGAAGTGACGGTGGTGCTCTTGGCTCCCTCAACACCCACGCCGCCGCTTGCTGTGGACGACGCCATCACGGTGCGCGTAGGCACGCAGGCCGACATCAAGGTGCTTAAGAACGACATTGGCCCGGCTGGCAGCGTTCTGGCCCTCGATCCCGATTCTGTGATCAACGAGAGCAACTCCGGGCTGGTCTTCGCAGCAGGCTCCAAATTGCGCTACCTGGCCCCCGCCACCGCCGGGGTCTACGTCATCGACTACTCCGCCTACGTGCTCGGCTACCCCTCGCAGCGGGATTCAGCGCGGCTCATCATCACCGTGCTCAATAACTCCACAAACGCCGCGCCAACGCCCCCCAACCTCACGGGCAGGGTTGCGTCAGGCGAAAGCGTGCGCCTCGCATTTGACGGCACCGCCCTGGATCCGGACGGCGACAAGGTGTCCCTGGGTCGCGTGGAGACCCAGCCGGCATCGGGAATTGCCGCAGTTGCCGCAGATGGCCTCGGAATCGTCTACACCTCGCCCGCGGGCTTCTCCGGTCAGGTGACATTCACGTATTCCGTGGTGGACGCTCGCGGACAGACCGCCACGGGCACCGCGACCGTGGGCGTCATAGCCGCCGATCTTGAGGCGCGTCCGGTCACGTATACGGACTACGTCCAAGCCCAGGCAGGCGCGGGGCGCACGGTAGTGGTGGTGCCAACCGCCAACGACTTTGACCTGGCGGGCGGTGAACTCTCGCTCGTTGATGTCTCTCCCGACGCCCCGCTCGAATCGGATGAGTACCGCAGACTCGCGGACCGCGTGGTGTCCGTTGTTGACGGCACTGTGACCCTCAGCGTTGGCGATCTGCCCGGCACATTCGTCTACCTCTATACGGTGCGCAACGAGACCGGCTCCACGGCGGTGAGCCGCATCATCCTTAAGGCGGTGCGTGAACCGGTTGCGGATGTGCCCATCATTGCGGACACCGTGCTGAGCCTCGACACTCGGGAGTCGTTCCCCACGGGGGTTGACGTGCTCACCGACAAGGTGTCTTGGGCGTCCGGCGATCCTGCCGGTCTCACGCTGTCTCTGTGGGGCCGCCAAACCGGAACCAAGGTGGATGGCTGGACCATCTCTGGCGAGCTGACCGATGCGGGCACCATCGTGCCGTTTGAGGTGACGGGGGTCA
>CAYMRO010000039.1:0-12657 GCA_964392875.1 uncultured Demequinaceae bacterium | reverse complement strand
GGGCTCGGTGACCATGATCTTGGTGAAGCCCTGCTGATCGGCGGGTGCGGTGGCGTCATAGAACTGCAGACTGTTGAGGTCTTCAAGGTCAAAGGACAAGGCGCCCTTGTCGCCGGAGACCTCGATGCGCAGCGCGTTCTTGCGGCCCGTGCTGAAGCGAGTCGCCTCGAACTGGCCAATCGCGCCACCGCTGTAGCGGCCCGTGAATGCGGCGTAGTCATCCACCGTGACGGTGCCGCGCTCCTCCCCGGCAACGCCGCCCAGCCCTTGCGATGAGGCGAGGACGGGGCGTTCGTGAACGAATGTCTCGAGTACGCCCGAGACCGAGGTGACGAGCTGACCCGTAATGAATTGCGAGAGGTCAATGGCGTGTGCGCCGATGTCGCCCAAGGCACCAGATCCCGCCTTGTCCTTCTGCATGCGCCACGTGAGCGGCGTCTCGGGGTCGGACAGCCAGTCTTGAAGATATTGGGCGCGCACCTGGCGAACTTCGCCCACGGCGCCGCGCGCAACGAGGTCACGCGCAAAGCTCGCCGCTGGCACGCGGCGGTAGGTGAACCCCACCATCGCGAACGCGCCTTGGGCACGCGCGGCGTTCGCGGCAGCGGCCATGCGCTCCGCGTCGCCTTGGTTGTTGGCGAGCGGCTTCTCGCAGAGGACGTGCTTGCCAGCCTGCAAAGCGGCGATGGCAATCTCCGCGTGGAGGTCGCCGGGGGTGACGATATCCACGATGTCGATGTCGTCGCGGTCAATCACCTCGCGCCAGTCCGTGGCCGTTTCGCTCCAGCCCCACTTGTTGGCCAGATGCTCGTTCTTTGCGGCATCGCGACCAACCATGACGGTCATGTGTGGAGCCATGGGCAAATCAAAGAATCGTGGGGCTACCCGCCACCCTTGAGAGTGTGCGGCTCCCATGAAGCCATTACCAACCATCGCTACGCGCAGTGGCGTCGACATGCGTGTCTCGCTTTCCTATCCGTGGGAAACGTGTGCGTCATGGGGTGCCCACCGGAGTTGGGCACCCCATGACGGGGGGTTTAGGACTCGAAGCCGATTGACAGGAAGTCGTCGACGTTGTCCTTGGTGACCACGGGAGCATCGAGAACGATGCGGTGCGGAACGCCTGGAGAGGCGAGGTCGGTCAGGCTCTTGCCCTGCACCAGCAAGCGCGCGAGCGCGATGCCGTCAGCAGCCTGAGTGGATGGGTAGATAACCGTTGCCTCAAGCACGGTGTCGCCAGCCTTGATGGAGTTCATGGCGTTGAGCGAACCTGCGCCACCCACCATGAAGAACTCGTCACGGTCTGCCTCGTCGATTGCCGCGAGAACGCCGATGCCCTGGTCGTCATCGTGGTTCCAGATGGCGTCGATCTTGGGGTTGGCCGCGAGCAGCTGCGACGTCACAGCCTGTCCACCGGCAACGGTGAAGTCAGCCGCCACGCGGGCGTTGACCTTGAGGCCGCACTCTGCGAGCGCGTCGGAGAAGCCGCGGCTGCGGTCCTGCGTGAGGGGCAGCGAGTCGATGCCTGCAATCTCAGCAACGATCGAGTCGGACTTTCCGCCGAGCTTGCCGCAGATGTACTCGCCTGCGCTCACGCCCATGCCGTAGTTGTCGCCGAGGATGGTGACACGCGCGGCGTCGTCGGACGAGAACTCGCGGTCCACGTTGATGACGGGGATACCGGCGTTCATTGCCGCAATGGCGGCCTCAGTGAGGGCCGCGCCATCCGTAGGTAGCAGCACGATGGCGTCAACGCCGTCATTGACGAACGTCTCAACCTGGCTGATCTGCAAGGCGGCGTCGTTGGTGCCCTCCGCGATGCGGAGCTCGACGTCGGGGAAGCTGTCCCCCATCGCCTTGGCCGCGGAGTTGATGGCGCCAAGCCAACCGTGGTCAGCCGCGGGGCCGGAGAACCCGATGACTACGGTGTCACCGGCTGCGGTGTTGTCTGTGGTGGGTCCGGCAGTGGTGTCGGTGCCCTTCTCGCTGGAGTTGCAACCAGCCAATACCAACATGGCGATCGCGGCGCTCGCAGCCGCCAGTGTGCGCATACGCGTTTTGCGTGATGCGGTCATGATGTCCTCCTCGTTGAGTGTGGTCGTAGCCGGCGAGGGGATGAGCGAGTGCGAAACGCTGAGGCGGTGCGCACCTGTCTTGTCCACGCTGACAGCCCGACGTTAGCAGAAGTTTGGTGCCGACGCGCAACTTTTGCACGTTGCTCGTCATAACGTTTTGGACACGGCCGGGTCGTCATTTTGTGCGTGGCTGAGCGTGAGTTACGCGTGCAAGACGCCCGCGAGAGTTCGATCGCGCGCATCGCGCCCAGCCGTAAGCGTGTGTTATGTTCGGCACGTGCTCAAAGACGAACACCCACAGTCATTACTAGAAGTCAGCGGCCTTACCAAGCACTTTGGTGGCGCGCAGGCGCTGCGAGGCGTCGATTTTGACGTGCGCGCGGGCGAGGTGCACTGCGTGCTGGGGCAAAACGGCGCCGGCAAGTCAACGCTCATCAAGACGTTGTCCGGTGCCCACCAGCCAGACTCGGGCGAGATCGCGTGGCAAGGCAACGTTGTGACGATCGCCAATCCTGTTGCCGCGATCCAGTTGGGCATCGCGACGATGTACCAGGAGCTGGACGTTGTTGATGGGCTCTCTATCGCGGAGAACATCTTCCTTGGCCACGAACACGCCACGGCTGGCCTCGTGCGCGGCCGCGAGACTAAGAACGCTGCGCGCGCGCTCATGACGCGACTGGGGCATGGCGACCTCTCACCAAGCCGCGAGGTAGGCACCCTCTCCCCCGCCAACAAGCAGATCGTGTCCATGGCTCGCGCTCTCTCGCATGACATCAAGTTGATGATCATGGACGAGCCGAGCGCGGTATTGGACTCCCAAGAGGTCAACAACCTCTTCCGGGTGGTGAAAGAGCTCACGTCGCAAGGCATTGCGGTCATTTACATCTCGCACCGCCTTGAGGAGATTGAGCGCATTGGCGATCGCATCACGGTGCTCAAGGATGGCCGTTCTGAAGCAGCTGGACTCGCAGTCAAGTCAACGCCCACGCGGGAACTCATTGCACTTATGACCGGAACCGACATCGATCACGTCTTTCCGCCGCGAGTGCCCCTTGATCCAGCAGCACCCGTCTTGCTTGAGGTTGACTCGCTCGCCGCGGGCAGTAGATTCCGCGATGTCAGCTTCTCGGTGCGCGCTGGCGAGATCGTTGGGCTCGCGGGGCTCGTGGGTTCCGGCCGGTCCGAGATTCTCGAGACCATCTACGGCGAGCGCACCGCCACCGCGGGCACTGTCACCCTCGCGGGTTCCAAGCTCAAGGCTGGCTCCGTGACAACGGCGGTGAATCACGACATGGGTCTGTCCCCAGAGGAGCGCAAGACCCAGGGGCTCATGCTTGAGGAGCCGATCTACCGGAACGCCACCCTTTCAACATTCACGCGGTTTGCCCGTGGCGCCCTTCTGAATGAACGCGCGGAACGCGAAGCCACAAGCGAGCAGATGAAGGCCCTCGAACTTCGCCCGGCGGAGCCCAACCGGATTACCCGCACCTTGTCCGGCGGCAACCAGCAGAAGATCATGCTTGCGCGCTGGCTCATTCACGGCACCAAGGTGCTCTTGCTTGACGAGCCAACTCGCGGTGTCGATGTTGGCGCACGCATGGAAATCTATGGCCTCATTCGCCGGCTTGCGGCGGAGGGCACGGCAATCGTGGTGGTCTCCAGCGAGATCGACGAGGTGATCGGCCTCGCCGATCGCGTCCTAGTCATCGCCGACGGCAACGTGGTTGCCGAACGAAACGCCACTGAAATCGACGAGCACGGCGTGCTCGATCTCGTCATGAAGGGAAGTGCCGCGTGAGCGAGCCCACCACCATCACCCCAGCGCACGAGCCTGTTGCGGCTGGGAACCCCAACGCGGCACGGCGCTTCTTTTCGAGTGCAGCCGGGCGCAACATCGGCCTCGTAATCGCGTTGCTGGTGCTCATCGTGGTGGGTGCCGTCACGGCAGGTGAGGACTTCCTGAGCCTCAAGAACATGCTCGTGATCCTCAGGCTTGCGTCGGTCATCGGCGTAGTGGCAATCGGCGTCACATTTGTCATCACGGCAGGTGGCATCGACCTGTCCGTGGGTTCACTCTTGGGACTGTGTTCGGTGGTCGCAAGCGTGACTGCGGTGCAAACCGCGGCATCGGGCTTCTGGCCGCTCATGATCATCGTCGCGGTGGCGGTGGGCCTCGCGGTTGGGTTCATCAACGGGTGGATCATCGCCTACGGAAAAGTCGTGGCGTTCATGGCCACTCTTGCGATGCTGGTGGCGGCGCGCGGCGCCGCCGAGCTGATCTCCCAGCGAAAGACCCTGATCGTCACCAACGACGGCTTCAAGGACTTCTTCCGGACGGAGCCGCTTGGAATATCGATCGTGGTGTGGATCTTCGCGATCGCGGCGGTTGCGGCCTGGTTCTTGCTCAACCGCACCACCTTTGGCCGACGCACGGTAGCAATCGGCGGCAACGCCACGGCGGCGCGCCTCGCGGGCGTCAAGGTCAAGCGCCACACGCTCTACCTCTACATGCTCTCCGGAGCGGCGGCGGGTGTTGCAGGGATCATGCTCATGTCCCGCACTACCGCTGGCACGTCGACTCACGGCCAGCTGTATGAGCTCGACGCCATCGCCGCCGTTGTTGTTGGTGGCACCTTGCTCATCGGCGGGCGCGGCACCATCGGCGGTACCGTGCTCGGCGTGCTGCTGTTCTCCACGCTCACCAATGTCTTCACGCAGAACAACCTTTCGACGTCGGTGCAGTTGGTGGCGAAGGGCGTGATCATCGTGGTCGCGGTGCTCCTGCAGCAGCGATTCGCGAACCGCGAGGGCAGCGCCACAACTACGTAGGGCGGATCTTCGCGCTCTTTCCCAACTCTCGCGCTCCGCGGGAGTCTCGAAGCGATCCCGCGCCCTCGCTGTCAGCGCCCATTGGGCGTACCAGGTCCGGCTCTGGCGATGCTCACTCCTGTGGGTGGGTTAGGTCCGGCTCTGGCGATGCTCACTCCCGTGGGTACTCCTGGCCCGGCTCTGGCGATGCTTACCCCTGTGTGTTCACCTGGTCCGGCTTGGGGCATCGGTGGCGGCCGGAAGCGATTGATCTCGAAGTCAGGGTGCCTGTACCCACCGATGCACGCACCACCATCGCTCCCCGCCGCTCGCCGCTCCCCCCAGGCCAGCTCGACATGAGTGCCCTTTAGGAGCTACGCACCCCCCGAAACTGGGCATCAGTGCCCTTTAGGGCAGCACACCCTCGAAGTCCGGTTCCTGCTAAAACCGGACCTGATGCACCCATGGGGCGCGCAGCGCGTCAGGAAGCCGTGCCCACCATCTCATCGTCAATCGGTGCCGTGAATTGCGCCTCGTAGAGCCGCGCGTACGCACCCTTGGCCTCGAGCAGTTCGGAATGGTTGCCTTGCTCCACGATGGTGCCGTGCTCCATCACCAAGATGAGGTCTGCATCGCGGATGGTGCTGAGACGGTGTGCGATGACAAACGCAGTGCGGTCCTTGCGGAGATCCTCCATGGCGCGTTGCACAAGCAGTTCGGTGCGCGTGTCCACCGAACTCGTGGCCTCGTCGAGGATGAGCACTTGCGGCCGCGCAACGAATGCTCGTGCAATCGTGATGAGCTGGCGCTCGCCCGCGGAGACGTTGGTGGCGTCGTCGTCGATGACGGTGTCGTAGCCCTCGGGAAGTGAGTGCACAAAGCGGTCAACGTACGCCGCCTTCGCAGCATCGAGGATCTCCTCTTCCGTCACTCCATCGCGGCCATACGCGATGTTTTCGCGAATGGTTCCACCGAATAGCCATGCGTCTTGCAACACCATGCCGGTGCGCGCACGGAGGTCAGGGCGCGCCATCTGCGCAATGTCCACGCCATCCAGGGTGATGCGCCCGCCGTTCAGCTCGTAGAAGCGCATGATCAGATTCACGAGCGTGGTCTTGCCAGCCCCCGTGGGGCCCACAATTGCCACCGTGCGGCCAGGCTCAACGGTGAGCGAGAGATCCGTGATGAGCGGCTCGGATTCGGAGTAGCTGAATGTCACGCCGTCGAACACCAAGCGACCGCGTCCATCGGTTGGCGAGGGAGCGTCCGCGGAATCGGGGGTCTCATCCTCAGCGTCGAGCAAATCAAAGACTCGCTCGGCACTTGCCACGCCGGACTGCAAAAGGTTCGCCATGGAACCCAGCTGGCTCAATGGCTGCTGGAACTGGCGCGAATACTGAATGAACGCCTGGACATCGCCAAGGGGCAACGTGCCGTGCGCCACCATAATCCCGCCAACTACGGCGATGCCAACGTAGACGAGGTTGCCCACAAACATCGTGGCCGGAAAGATGATGCCGCTGACAAACTGCGCGCCAAAGCTGGCCTCGTAGAGCTTCTCATTGGTGGCATCGAACTCGGCCTGCGAACGGCGCTGACGGCCAAACACGCGGAGCAGCGAGTGGCCCGTGAAGTCCTCTTCGATCTGCGCATTGAGCTCGCCCGTGCGCTTCCACTGGTCCACAAACATGAGCTGGGATCGCTTGGCGACCCCCGTCACGATGACCAGCGTGAGTGGAATCGACAGGACCGCGATGAGCGCGAGCCATGGCGAGATGATGATCATCATCGTGAGCACGCCAATGACCATGAGGACAGACGTGAACAGTTGGCTGAGGGTCTGCTGGAAGGTCTGCGACACGTTGTCGATGTCGTTCGTGACGCGGCTCAGCAGCTCCCCACGAGGATGCTTGTCGAAGTAGCTCAGCGGCAACCGATGAATCTTCTCCTCAACCTCTTGGCGCAGGCGCAATACGGTGCGCTGCGTGACGCCGTTGAGAATCCAGCCCTGCGCGAGCGCAAGCAGGGAGGACAGCACGTAGATGACGATGACCCACAGGAGGATTACGTGCAGGTGGTGGAAGTCGATGCCCGTGCCGGTAACAAAGCCCTCAAAAATGACAGTGGTGGCGTTTCCGAGCACCTTGGGACCGACCACTGAAAGCGCAACGGAGGCGGTGCCGAGCGCGATGACCGCGTACACGAGCCACCTCTCGGGGCCCAGCAACTTCGCCAGTCGCTTGAGCGAGCCTTTAAAGTTCATCGCCTTTTCCGCCGGCAGGGTGGCGCCGCCAAACGGTCCCCGGTGCGCGGGGCGTGCCTGCCTCGAGGTCTCCTCGGGAACGTCGCGCTTGGCTTCTTCGTCGCTCATGCCGCGTCCTCCGCCCGGAGCTGGGTACTGACAATTTCTTGATAGGTGGGTGACGTCTCGAGGAGCTCGTCGTGCGTGCCGCGGGCCACGATCTCACCGTTTTCCATCACCAGAATCTGGTCCGCTCCCATGATTGAGGACACGCGTTGCGCCACCACGATGACGGTTGCGTCCTTGGCGGTCTTGGCGAGCGCGCCGCGAAGGCGCGCGTCAGTGGCCGTGTCGAGTGCAGAGAACGAGTCATCGAACACCAGAATTGCGGGCTTGCGCACCAAGGCGCGAGCAATGGACAGTCGCTGCCGCTGCCACCGGAGACCGTGGTGCCGCCCTGTGCGATGGCCGTCCCCAGGCCGTCGGGCATCGCGGTGACGAAGTCGCGCGCCTGCGCAATGGTGAGCGCGTCCCACAACTCATCATCGCTCGCGTCCGGAGCGCCGTAACGAAGAGTGGACGCTACGGTGCCGGAGAAGAGATACGGACGTTGCGGCACCAGACCGATCTGCGCCCACACGGTCTCGAGATCCACCGTGGCCACGTCAACTCCGCCAAGGAGCACCTGGCCGCTTGTCGCGTCGTAGAGCCGTGGGATGAGATTGACGAGCGTTGTCTTGCCCGCTCCCGTTGAGCCAATGATCGCCGTAGTGGTGCCCGGGTGCGCAGTGAAACTGACATTGGACAACACGGGATGTTCGGCACCCGGGTAGGAGAAGGTGACGTCGCGGAACTCAAGTGAGCCAGCGTCGGGCAAATCGGTGATGGGATTGGCAGGGTTGGCAACGGCCGTCTCCGCGGCCAGTACCTCGCTGATGCGGTCCGCGGCAACCGCTGCGCGCGGGATCATGACAAAGAGGAACGTTGCCATCATCACGGACATGAGGATCTGAATGAGGTAGGTCAGGAATGCCGTCAGGGCGCCAACGCCCATCTCGCCGGATTCGATGCGGGGCGCACCAAACCACAGCACCGCCACCGAGCCCAAGTTCATGATGAGGAGCACGGCGGGGAACATCGCAGCCATGTACATCCCCGCCTTGTACGCGGACTCCGTGACGTTGGCGTTGGCCTCGCCAAAGCGAGCACTCTCTTGCGGCTCGCGAACGAAGGCGCGGACCACACGGATGCCCGTGAGCTGCTCGCGCATCACGCGGTTGATGACGTCAATGCGCTTTTGCATGCGCCGGAAGTGAGGCACCATGCGCATCACGATGAAGCCAACAATGAGCAGCAGCAGTGGGATAGCAACCACCATGATCCACGACAGCGCCACATCCTGCTGAAGCGCCATGATGACGCCGCCGATGGCCATAAAAGGGGCAGATATCAGGAGCGTTGCCGACATCAGCACGAGCATCTGCACTTGCTGAACGTCGTTGGTTGCCCGGGTTATAAGCGAGGGTGCGCCAAAATTCTGGACGTCAGACTCCGCGAAGGTCATGACGCGAGATACCTGGCGAGCGCGCAAATCG
This sequence comes from uncultured Demequinaceae bacterium, assembly GCA_964392875.1. Classification (GTDB taxonomy): domain Bacteria; phylum Actinomycetota; class Actinomycetes; order Actinomycetales; family Demequinaceae; genus Demequina. The sequence goes on along the minus strand of CAYMRO010000039.1, from coordinate 3,937 downwards.
CGACCCACGCGCATTGCGAGTTTGGCGCCAAAGTACACACCCACGATGGCGCAGATCACCTGCACAAAGCTCAGCACGAGCATCACGCCACCGGTGCGCCAGATGTACGCGATGTCGCCAGTGGCAATGCCCTTGTCGATGATGTTTGCGTTAAGCGTTGGCAAGATCAGGTTGGCAACGGACTGCGCCAACTGGAAGATGATGACTCCCCAGAGCAAATTCCAATACGGCCGAACGGAGTCGACAAGCAACTTCCAGAGCACAGCACCTCCCAGGCGTTTCCCTGGAATAACCTACGCCCGCCCGGCCACCTACCGCGCGGGTTTCGCCCTGAGCGTGCAGGAATCCGGGGTTCCGGGCCCTACGCTGGCGGCATGACGCCAGAGGCGCTCGAGATTCCGCTCGCCATCAACGTGGCTGCGGTTTTTGTTGGCGCACTTGGCGGCGCGATCCGCGCGGGCGAGGACGAACACGTGGACATTGTTGGCGTGCTGACCCTCGCCACCGTCATGGGCTTTGGTGGCGGCATCATCCGCGACGTCCTGCTGGGAAACCTTCCCCCCGCCGTGCTACTGAACCCCTGGTACGTAACGTCCGTGGTGGTCGCGGCGGCGATCGGCGCGTTCTTCCTGTACTACTTGCGCAAGCTGGGTAAGGCGATGTGGGTGCTCGATTCGCTGAGCATCGGCCTCTTTGCGTGTGTTGGCGTCAACGCGGCGCTGCTCGCGGGGCTCACGTTGCTGCCCGCGGTACTCATTGGGACACTCGCTTCCGTTGGCGGCCTCATCCTCACGGACGTCTTCCAAGGCCGCCCGTCCTCCATCCTGCACGTGGGGCCGCCCAATGCGGCCGCCGGCATGGCTGGCTCGCTCGCGTACGGGTTGCTCTACACCGGCGACCACGTGGTGGTCACCACCATCGTCGCCATTGTGGTCACGTTTGCCGTGCGGCTCGCGGGACCGCTACTGCACGTCCAGGTTCCGCAGCCGCGGCGCCGAGCCTATGAACTGGAGCAGAAACTGCGGTCGAGGGCCGCGAAACGGCGGCCGCCTCGAGAGGCGTCCGAGGGCTAGCGGCCAAGCAGGGAGCGCCGTCTCAGCCACCCTCCCCCGCTCGTGCATCTGACGTACCGTTTGGACCTCTCGCGGCATCCGGCGTGGTGCTCACGTACGCAGTGAGTTATCCCCAGTTTCACGGATTCGCCCCACGAAGGACCACGCGCGTGTACCGATGACCCCATGGCAAACGCTGACGCACTCGCGATGATTGACGAACTCGAGCGTGTTCCGCGCGCGTGGACGTGGCGACAACTCGAGGCACACTGGAGCCGATCCGCGATCAACGGCGCACTGCGACGAGACGGAATTACTCGCGTCCTCCCTGGTATCTATGCGGCGACACTTCATTGCGAGTCGTTCTTGGTCCGCGCCCATGCGGCCCATTTGTGGTGCGGACCAACTTCGGTCTTGATTGGCCCCGGAGCCGCGGCCGCCTGGGAACTCTGCAACGTGCCGCGGGAGGTGGACGTCGCCACGGCGTATGGCGTCAATCGCGGCTGTCCACCTTGGCTGACCTTGCACCGCCATGCCGCGCCCATTCCGCATGCGCTGTGGGGCCAGTGCCCCGTCGCGACCCCGGCGTGGGCCGCCGTCACCGCCTATGCGCAGTCCAGCCCACGAAATCGCGACGGCTACATTTACCGCGCGGTGCAATCGGGAAAGGCGCGCCCGGACGATCTCCGCACGGTGGCCAAGCAGCTTCCGCGAGTGCGAGGGCGCGCTCATCTGTTCCAGGTGATTGCCGCCATAGAGGAAGGCGCGGAAAGCCATCTTGAGATGGTGGGGCTGCGAAGGGTATTCAATACGCGAGACTTCGCTGACTTTGTCCGCCAGCACTGGGTACGAACGGCCGGTGGGAACTACCGCCTCGACATGTTCCATCCTGCGTCGCGCACCGCCGTTGAGCTCGACGGCACCGGCACGCATGGGAAACCTGACTCTCGGCAGTACGACATCACCCGCGACGTCAATGTCGCCGCCGAGGGGATCCTGACGTTGAGACTCAGTTCTCACGACATCGAGAGCCGCGCGCGGTGGTGTCGTGACCGAGTGCTGTCGGTGGTCAACTCGCGTATGTGACCCGGATTTGTACCTGACGTGCACGCACGATGGAGCGAGCGCTTCAAACAGTACGTGAGGGCCACGAATCGGTGTTGGTCACAGGCGCTTGGCCGTTGCGCCCTCCACTCGGCCCACGGTGTGGATCAGTTCCCACTGCTCCTCGCCAATTCCCTCTGGCCAGGTCAGTTCACCCAGGTTGGCGCCCATGACCAGGACCGATGGCCCTGCGCCTGATACCACCGCCGCGAGTCCCTGCTCGCGCAAATGCCGCAGCATCGCCACGGCGGGTGCCATGACGTCGGCGCGGTACGGCTGATGCAGCTTGTCCTCGGTGGCAGGGAGCAACAGCTCCGGGTGACCGGCTAGCGCGCTCACTAACAGAGCTGCACGCCCCACGTTGAACGCAGCATGCGTATGCGGCACCTTGGGCGGCAGCACAGCCCGTGCCTCCTTGGTTGGGAGCACGGCTTGCGGAATGAGCACTGCAGTTTCGATGCTCTCATCAAGTGTCAGCGGAGCGGCGTGCGGCCCGTCTGCGTCCACCCAGGCAACGGTGGCGCCGCCATGGATCGCTGGCGCGGCGTTGTCGGGATGGCCTTCAAAGGCCGTGGCGATCTGTAGGGCCACCTCTGCGTCGAGGGCCTCCGGCTCCGCGATGAGAGCGCGTGCCGCGGTGATGCCAGCCACTACAGCCGCCGCCGAGGAGCCCAGCCCCTTGCCGTGCGGAATGCGGTTCTTGGCGCGAATTTCCAGGCCAACCTGTGACGCGCCCACGCGGTCAAGAGCCTCGCGCAATGCGCGGACTACCAGGTGAGACTCATCCCGGGCCAAGGTCTCAGCGCCTTCGCCCTCGATGTCGATCACCACTGCGGAAGACGCGAGCGCCCGCACCTCAATGACGTCACGTACGCCCAAGGCCATGCCGAGCGCGTCAAATCCTGGCCCCAGATTGCCAGCCGTTGCCGGAACCGAGACCCTGACGGCATCGGCCGCGAGACGCATGGCTAGAGGCCCAACGCGGCCGCCGCCGCTTCAACATCAACGGGGATCACGAGGGGCTCCACCGAGCGCGCCCCCAGCGCGGTGGCAGTGTCCTTGAGCCCATTTCCGGTGACCGTGATGGTGATGGTGGCGCCGCGCGGCACCTCGCCCAAAGCTCCGGCCGCGAGCAATCCGGCCACGCCCGCCGCGGACGCGGGCTCCACAAATACGCCAATGTCTGCCGCCAAGCGAGCTTGCGCGGACAGGATGGATTCATCGGAGACCGCACGAATCCAGCCACCGGACTCGTCCCGGGCGGCAATCGCGAGATCCCACGACGCCGGCTTGCCAATGCGAATGGCAGTGGCGATGGTCTCGGGGTCCTTGATGGGGTGCCCCTTCACGAACGGCGCAGCACCGGCCGCCTGCACGCCCCAAATCTTTGGCAATCGGGTGGCGCGGCCAGCCGCCTCATACTCGCGGAACCCCATCCAATACGCGGAGATATTGCCCGCATTGCCCACGGGAAGCATGTGGATGTCGGGCGCTTCACCCAACGCATCCACGATCTCGAACGCGCCGGACTTCTGTCCGTGCAGCCGATACGGGTTCACCGAGTTCACGAGGGCAACGGGGTAGGTCTCAGACAGCTCGCGCACAATGTCGAGGCACTCGTCAAAGTTGCCATCCACCTGCACCAGGTCCGCGCCGTGCATGATCGCTTGCGCCATCTTGCCCGCGGCGATCTTGCCTTCCGGGATCATCACCACGCAGCGCAACCCGGCGTGTGCGGCATACGCGGCCGCGGAGGCGGACGTGTTTCCCGTGGACGCGCA
>CAYMRO010000038.1:0-12761 GCA_964392875.1 uncultured Demequinaceae bacterium | reverse complement strand
GTGCGTGGCCGTGGACGCCCAGACGGGCACGCAGGATTGGCTCGTGGTCAAGGAGGACGATCAGTGGCGCGCAACGAGTTTTGGGCGATCCCCAGCGGTGGAGGTGCTCATTCCCACCTTGCGCGCGGACCAGGCAGTCCCTGATCTTTTGGCCGAGGTCTCCGGGCCGGCTGCACTGGCGCCCAGCAACGGACTTGAGTGCAAATAGCAGCCGGGGGCGTGTCGTGAGGCTCAGCGCAGGCCGAGTGGACGCTGCAGCGCGGTTTCCAACAAGGTGGAGACAAGCTCCAGATAATCCACACCGGACGCGGCCCACATGCGCGGGTACATCGACGTTGGCGTGAAGCCCGGCATGGTGTTGATCTCGTTGACCGTGACCGTGCCGTCCTCTGACACAAAGACGTCCACGCGCGCGAGCGACTCCGCACCCACCGCACGGAAGGCCGCACCGGCCACCTCGCGCACGCGCGCCACGACGTCTTCCGGCAACGGCGCGGGGCACAGCAGCTGAACATTGGACTCGTCCAGATACTTCGCCTCGAAATCATAGAACGCGTGCTCGCCGCCGGTGACGATCTCGCCCGGCAACGACACCCGGATGCCCTGGGGCGTGTCAAGCACGGCGGTCTCGATCTCGCGCCCAACCACAGCTCGCTCTATGAGCACCTTGGGGTCATGCTTGGCGGCTTCGGCAATGGCCGCGTGGAGCGCACGAGCCTCATCAACACGCGAGATCCCCATGGACGAGCCCGCCCGGGCCGGCTTCACAAACACCGGCAGCCCAAGCGCGGCAATCTCGCTCTCGCTCCCAGCGGCGGTCTGGCCTGGGCGCAACACCACAGCGGGCGTCACGGGCAGGCCAGCGGCGAGGAAAGCGGCACGCATGTACTCCTTGTCCATCCCGATAGCGGAGGCGAGCACACCCGCACCCACGTAGCGGACGTCAACGAGTTCCAGCGCACCCTGCACCGTGCCGTCTTCGCCAAACGGCCCGTGCAGCACCGGAAACACCACGTCGATCTGGGCGAGCGGCTGCGCAACGCCATCGTCCCCAAGCACGCGCCACGTACTGGAGCCAGCCTGCGAAGGCGGCAGCACGGTGTGGTCAGCGTCCGCGACCGCCGGCATGACGCCGTTGTCGATTTGCCAGTCCGCGGGATCTGCGGACGTTAGCGTCCAGCGCCCCTCGTGTGTGATGCCAATGGCGAGCACGTCCCACGCGCTGCGGTCAATGGCTGCGAGCACTCCCCCTGCCGTGACGCACGAGACTCCGTGCTCGGAGGACCGGCCGCCAAATAGCACCGCGACAACGGGCCGCTCCGTCATGACTAGTCGACCTCGGCCTTGCGCGGACGGCTCAGCAGCAGCGCCAGCACATCCTCTGGAGCAACCTCCCCGGCAAGCATCGTCACCACGGCGTTGCAAATGGGCACATCGACGCCAGTAGCCGCCGCGAGTTCTTGGATGGACCGCGCCGTGCTGACGCCCTCCGCCGTACCCGCGCTCGAGGCAATCGCCTCCTCAAGCGTGAGGCCCTGCCCAATGCGCTTGCCGAGCATGTGGTTGCGACTCAGCGGCGACGTGCAGGTAGCAATGAGATCACCCATTCCGGCGAGCCCCGAGAACGTCTCCGGCCGCGCGCCAAGGGCGAGCCCAAGCCGCGTGATTTCCGTGAGCCCACGTGTGATGACGGTGGCGGTGGTGTTGTTGCCGAATCCCAGGCCATCGGACACACCAACGCCAACCGCAATGACGTTCTTGTACGCCCCACACAGTTCAACGCCCACTACATCGGTGTTGGTGTAGGGCCTGAAATAGCCCGACGAGGTGGCCGCCGCTACCTGTTCCGCAGCTTCCAGCTGGGTTGCGGCAACCACGGTAGCGGTGGGCTGGCGGGAGGCGATTTCTCGCGCAAGATTGGGCCCGGATACCACTGCGGTGCGGTCGTCACCGATGCCGAGCGACTCTTTGAGGACCTCGGTCATGCGCAATTTGGTGCCACTCTCAACGCCCTTCATGAGCGAGACCACAATGGCGTTCGCCGGGATGAGGGGCGCAAATTCCGCGAGGATCGCGCGTGCGCGTTGCGCAGGCACTGCGATGGCCACGATGTCCGCTCCGTTGAGCGCTTCTTGTGGGTCCATCGTGGTGTCGATGCCGGACGCGAGCGTGAGCCCAGGCAGCGCGCGTTCGTTTCGCCCAAATGCGCTTATCTCGGCGAGCACCGCGGGATCGCGGCCCCACAGCGTGGTGTGTGTTCCGGCATCTGTCAGCACGGAGGCGAACGTGGTCCCCCATGCGCCCGCGCCGATCACTGCGGCGCGCGTCATGACTCGTCCTCGGCCGCCCGCGGCGCCTGACCCGCGCGCATGTCGTAGGGCTGCGCGGGTGGTGTCTCGCCGCGAATTTCACCAACCATGGTGGTCAGAGTAGCCATAATCCTGTCCGTTGCGGCGCGAAGCACCTCGGTATCAAAGGGTTTGCCGCGCAGATCATCAAGGTCAATCGCGGGCCCAGCGACCACGGTCATGGGCTTGCGCGGAAACAGATCCGGCTTCTTGGAGTACGGAGGCAACAGCAGGTGCGCACCCCACTGCGCCACCGGAATGACGGGTGCCCCGCTCTCGAGTGCGAGCCGTGCCGCTCCCGTGCGCGCCACCATGGGCCACAACTCCGGGTCACGCGTGAGCGTGCCCTCGGGGAACATCGCGATCATGTCGCCGCGAGCGAGCACCTCGTGCGCATAGCTGAGCGAGTCCTTCGCTTGCGACGTGCCGCGATATACGGGGATCTGGTCGCCAGATTTGAGGATGCGCCCAATGACGGGGAGCTTGAAGAGTTCGTGCTTGGCGAGGAAACGCGGCGGGTGGCCGTTGTTGTACAGATAGTGACCAAAAGTGAGCGGATCCACGTAGCTCACATGGTTGGAGACCGCGATGAAGCCCGTGTCCGCGGGCAGGTTTTCCTGCCCCTGCCAGCGGCGTTTGAGAAGGAGCGTTGCGAACGGCCGAACCGCCGTGATGACGAGTCGAAAGGGCCACGTTGGACGAGTGGGCATCTTCTCTACTCGACCGTTGCGCCGAGCGCCGCGAGTTTGCCGCGGAAGTCCTCGTACCCGCGGTCAATGATCCCGATGCCGTGCACAGTGGACACCCCCGTGGCCGCGAGGGCGGCGATGAGGTGGGAGAACCCGCCACGCAAGTCCGGGACCGTGATTTCCGCAGCCGTCAGGGGCGTTGGGCCGGAAATTGCGGCGCTGTGCTTGAAATTCAATTGGCCAAACCGGCATTCCTTGTCACCAAGGCACTCACGGAACAGCTGCACGTTCGCGCCCATGGCAACCAAAGCGTCGGTGAAGCCAAAGCGGTTCTCGTATACGGTCTCGTGGACGATTGACAGGCCATTCGCTTGCGTCAAGGCCACTACGAGCGGCTGCTGCCAGTCCGTCATGAAGCCGGGGTGAACGTCCGTCTGCAGCGCGATGGGGCGGAGTTTGCCGCCCGGGTGATAGAAGCGGATGCCGTCAGGAGTGACGTCGAATTCGCCGCCAACCTTGCGGAACACGTTGAGGAACGTCCCCATGTGCCGCTGCTGCGCGCCGAGCACCATGATGTCCCCCGCCGTTGCAAGCGCCGCCGACGCCCACGAGCCCACCTCGATGCGATCAGCAAGCGCAGTGTGGTCATAGCCGTGCATGCGGGTCACGCCCTCGATGGTCACGGAACGGTCCGTGTCTACGGAGATGATGGCGCCCATCTTCTGCAACGTGTCGATGAGGTCTTTGATCTCAGGCTCCACGGCGGCGTTCTCAAGGCGCGTGATGCCTTCTGCCATGACCGCCGTGAGTAGCAGTTGCTCGGTTGCGCCAACCGATGGGTAGTCGAGGGTGTGCTTGATGCCGCGCAGCCCGTTGGGCGCGCTGAGGTGCAACCCGTCCTGCATTTGCGTTACGACGGCGCCAAACTTGGTGAGGATCTCAAGGTGGAAGTCGATGGGCCGATCCCCTATACGGCAACCGCCGAGGTCGGGGATGACTGCCTCTCCCAGCCGGTGCAGCAGCGGGCCGCACAGCAAGATGGGGATGCGTGACGAGCCGGCGTGCTCTGCGATGTGCGCCGCGTCCGCACCCGTCAGCGCGGCGGTATCGATTTTGAGTTCGCCGGAGGCAACGTTGTAGCCAACGTCCGCGCCGTGCAGACGCAGCAACGCCGACACGACGGCTACGTCGCGAATGTCTGGAACGTTGCGCAGAGTGGAGGGTGAGGACCCCAGCAACGCCGCCACCATGGCCTTGCTGACGAAGTTCTTGGCACCACGGACACGGATAGCGCCCTTGAGGGGTGCCCCACCCGTCACGCGAATGGAGTCGGTCATGCATCCATTGTCTCATTAGCGCCCTCAAGCGTTGGCGCGGGCCCCAGTTAGCAACCGTAAGGTGGTGCCATGCCCGCCACCCCTCGCGCTGTGTTCGCCGGGCTGGCTACCTATGACGTGATCCAGTTGGTGGAGCGCCTTCCTTTGCCCGACGAGAAGGTTGCGGCCCTCTCCTTTGTCACCGCGGCCGGTGGTCCGGCAGCAAATGCGGCGGTGGCGTGCGCTCACCTGGGCACCCCCGCCACGCTCGTGACGGCGCTCCCCCATCACCCGCTGTCCTCGCTCATAGCCAACGACCTGCTCGCCTGCGGCGTTGAGGTTGAGGCCGTCGCGGCATATGAGGGCGCGCCCATCACCGCCACGATCATGGTCACCAAGGGGACCGGCGACCGAGCGGTGGTCTCGCCCACCGCGGCGGCGACCGACGTGGAGTTGGCCCTGGTAGAGGGGGTATTGCCCAAAACGCATTACATGTCATGCGTTTTGGTGGATGGTTACTTCCGGTCGCTTTCGCTGCCCATTGCGCGTGAGGCCAAGGAGCGCGGGATTCCGGTGATTCTCGATGCTGGAAGTTTCAAGCCCTACTCCGATGAGCTCCTGCGGCACGTGGATGTTGCGGTGGTCTCTGACGCGTTTCGACCGCCAGGTACTGACAGCGATCCCGATTCCATCTTTGGGCATTTGCGGGCCCATGGGGTGATGTGGGCCGCTATCACTCGTGGTTACGGCTCCGTTGCGTACGTGTGCCCCGGCGGATCCGGCGAGGTGGAGGTGCCGCGCGTGGAAGGGGTGGTGGACACCCTGGGCGCTGGCGACTTCTTTCACGGTGCGCTCGCTCACCGCATCGCCACTCTGGGCCTTGATGCCGATCGCTTCGCTGACGATTTGGCATTCGCGGCCGGTGTGGTGGCCCGGTCACTTACGAGCTTTGGGACCCGCGCGTGGCTTGAGGGCTGATCAGCTCGGCATTGGTTGCGTCCACGCGATCCACCCATTCGCGCGCCTCTTGGGGAGCACGCCCCGTGGCCACACGCCGCGCAATGAGCCGCTCGCGCGCGACTGCCCACGGCACGTCAAGTCGCCTGACCTCATCGAGGCGCGAGCGCACGCGTGGCCAAAACTCCAGGTAATTGCCCTCAACAATGATGACTCGCGAGGTGGGCGGCACCTCGATGGCGTCCGCTACAACGGCGTGCAGCTCGCGCGAATACGCAGGGGCCAACACGGTCCCGGAGTCTTCCCGCAAGCGATCCAGCAGGGCCACCAGCCCGTCCACGTCATACGTCTGTGGTGCGCCCTTCACGGCGGCCAGACCGCGTGCGGCGAGCACAGCGTCGGGCAAATGAAAGCCGTCCATGGGAATGGTGACAGCGCCGCGATTCGCCATGTCCGCGGCGAGCTGCGCGGCAAGAGTGGATTTGCCGCTGCCAGGGATGCCGACTATTCCCAGTATCGTTCGACGCTCGGCAGCCTCCCCGCTCACGGCGCCGTCACAAAGAAATTGAAGAGGTGCGGGTTGTGAGCGTGGACCAGCACCATGAAGACCATCGCGTCAAACAGCAGGTGCACCGTCACCACGTAGCTGAGCGACTTGCTCCACGAGAAGATCCACCCCTGCACGAGCGCAAAGGGAATCGTCAGGAGGGGACCCCACTCCTGATACCCCAGTTCCCACAGAAAGCTCACAAAGATGACGGCCTGCAACACATTGGCGGTCCACAGCGGAAAGTGCTGGCGTAGCAGGGCAAACGCGGTGCAGATGAAGAACAGTTCGTCCCAGATTCCCACGGCGTTGACGCCCACGAAGAGCCGCGCAATCTCCTCGCCCGTGTGGATCGCGGGCCAGTTGAGGTAGGCGCCCGAGCCGATGAAGTAGAACGGCAGAATCAGGTACCCAGCGAGCACCACCACGCCCAGGTAGATCCACTGGGGCCGGTTCCAGCTCCGCCCCGTCCGCAGCGGGAACACGATCACTCGGTCCCGATAGACGAAGTGCGAGATGGCCCACGGCACCACGACGGCGAGCGACAAGGCAACGGTGAAGCGCACCATCGCGGCGTTGTCGAGAGCCGCGTGTAGCGAGATCGCGGAGATGATGCCTTGCCCCACCGCGATCAGCAGCAGGTCCTTGCCCAACTTGCGATCCACCGCAAACGCAAGCGCCACGCCCAGCACCAGCGGCACATAGGCAACGGGCCGCACATGCACCGCGAACAGCAACACCGCAGCCCCGGCAACAAGAAGGGCCGACGCTACGCGCAGTGCCGTACGAACATCTGGCTGCAACGGGGGGACGGAGACCTCAGTCGCGACCATGCTCTGAGCATGGCATGCCGCAGCGCGGCAGCGGCGCTAGACGACGGGGCGAGCGGCCTCGACGTGTTCCTTGGGCTCGGTCTTGGCAGGCAGCGTCTTGGGGCGCCAGGCTGCGCGGGTGGCCTCGAAGGCGGTGATGTCATCCTGGTGCTGGAGCGTGAGGTCGATGTCGTCGAGGCCCTCCATGAGGCGCCAGCGCACGTAGTCGTCGATCTCGAAGGGCACGGTGAGTTCGCCGCACGTCACGGTGCGGTCCTCGAGCGAGACTGTGATCTGCTTGCCCGGCTCGGTCTCGATGAGCTTCCACAGCAGCTCGATGCTCTCTTGCGAGATGACGCCCGTGAGCAGTCCCTGCTTGCCCGAGTTACCTCGGAAGATGTCCGCAAAGCGAGTGGCGAGCACCACCTTGAAACCGTAGTCCTTGAGCGCCCATACGGCGTGCTCGCGGGACGATCCGGTGCCAAAATCGGGTCCGGCAACGAGCACGGAACCGTGCGTGTACTCGGGCTGGTTGAGGACAAAGTCCGGGTCCCCACGCCATGCCGCGAAGAGCGCGTCCTCAAAGCCCGTCTTGGTGACGCGCTTGAGGTAGACGGCGGGGATGATCTGGTCGGTGTCAACGTTGGAGCGGCGCAGCGGTACGCCAACGCCAGTGTGGGTGGTGAACTTTTCCATGGCTTCGGTTCCTTACGCGAGGGCGCCCACGGCGCTGTTTGACGGCGCCGCGTCCAGGTCGGCAGGGGTTGACAGGGTGCCGCGCACGGCGGTGGCGGCGGCTACGAGCGGGCTCACCAAGTGGGTGCGACCACCCTTACCCTGGCGGCCCTCAAAGTTGCGGTTGGAGGTGGAGGCGCTGCGCTCCTGCGGGGCGAGCTGATCCGGATTCATGCCAAGGCACATGGAGCAACCGGCGTTGCGCCACTCGGCACCAAAGTCGATGAACACCTGGTCCAGGCCCTCCGCCTCCGCCTGGAGGCGTACGCGCGCGGAGCCGGGGACAACGAGCATGCGCACGCTGTCTGCTTTGGTGCGGCCCTGGATGATCTCAGCGGCGGCTCGCAAGTCCTCGATGCGGCCGTTGGTGCAGGAGCCTAGGAAGACGGTGTCAACCGCGATCTCCTTGAGCGGCGTGCCCGGCGTGAGGCCCATGTACTCGAGGGCGTTCTTGGCTGCCTCGCGGTCGGACTCGTCCGCGAAGTCCTCGGGGTTTGGTACCGACGCGCTGATTGGCAGGCCCTGACCCGGGTTGGTGCCCCACGTCACGAAGGGCTCAAGGTCGCTCGCGTGGAGCGTGATCTCCGTGTCGAAGACGGCGTCGTCGTCCGTGACGAGCGTGCGCCAGTACGCCAGCGCGGCGTCCCAATCCTCGCCCTCGGGAGCGTGGGGGCGGCCCTCGACGTAGTCGAAGGTGGTCTGGTCCGGCGCGATGAGGCCCGCGCGGGCGCCCGCCTCGATCGACATGTTGCAGATCGTCATGCGGGCTTCCATGGACAGCGAGCGGATGGCCTCGCCGCGATATTCGAGCACGTAGCCCTGCCCGCCGCCCGTGCCGATCTTGGCGATCACCGCAAGGATGATGTCCTTGGCCGTGGTGCCACGAGGCAAGACGCCGTCGACGTTGACGGCCATGGTCTTGAAGGCCTTGAGCGGCAGGGTCTGCGTCGCGAGCACGTGCTCCACTTCCGACGTGCCGATGCCGAACGCGAGTGCGCCAAAGGCGCCGTGCGTGGAGGTGTGAGAGTCGCCGCACACCACGGTCATGCCGGGCATCGTGAGGCCCAGTTGCGGACCCACAACGTGCACAACGCCCTGGTCGGCGTCACCGAGGCTGTGGATGCGCACGCCGAACTCCTCGGCGTTGGTGCGCAACGTGTTGATTTGGATGCGGCTGGTCTCATCCGCGATGGGTAGGTCGATGTTGAGCGTTGGGGTGTTGTGGTCCTCGGTCGCGATCGTGAGGTCCGTGCGGCGCACCTGACGGCCCGCGAGGCGCAGCCCCTCGAACGCCTGGGGGCTCGTGACTTCATGACACATGTGCAAGTCGATGTAGATGAGGTCCGGAGCACCGTCGGTGCCTTTGCGCACCAGGTGGTCGTTCCACAACTTCTCCGCGAGAGTCGTTCCCATGGTCACTCCAATTCATACTCAACAACATGCTTGCCATCTCACGATGTGAGACGTTAGTATCGCTCTATGGACAATCATAGCGGTGTTGGCGTCATTGACAAGGCCTCCGCGATACTCGCTGCCCTCGAAGACGGCCCGGCCACGCTAGCTGAACTCGTTGCCACTACCCATCTTGCGCGTCCAACGGTCCACCGGCTAGCCCTTGCTCTGGAGCACCACCACCTCGTTGGGCGGGATACCACCGGCGCGTTCGTTTTGGGCCGACGCTTCGCGGACTTGGCAGCGGCCGTTGGCGAGGATCGGCTTGTGGCTGCAGCGCTGCCCGTTCTGACGACCCTGCGCGACCGCACGGCGGAGTCCTCGCAGCTTTATCGCCGTCACGGAACACACCGCATCTGCATTGCCGCAGTTGACCGCCCGGTTGGCTTGCGCGATTCCATTCCCGTGGGGACCACCATGACCATGACGGCGGGAAGCGCGGCCAAGGTGCTGCTCGCGTGGGAAGTCCCAGAGGTCATTCACCCCGCGCTCGCGCGCGCTCGCTTCACCGCGGCCGATCTCGCGCAGGTCCGCGAGCGCGGCTACGCCGAGAGCGCCTCGGAGCGCGAAGCCGGAGTTGGCTCCGTCTCCGCCCCTGTTTGGGGAACGTCGGGCACGGTCATCGCCGCGGTTTCGATTTCCGGGCCAACCGAACGGCTCACGATGTCGCCGGGAAGCCTCCACGCGGGCGCCGTCATGGACGCCGCGCGGCAACTCAGCGACGTGCTTATTCGGAGCTACGCGGCGTAACCAGCCAGCGGATTCGTCGTTGCACCAGCAGGGTGCCGCCCAGTAGCAACGCAATGGCCAGTGCGCCCAGCGCCGCGCCGTCAAAGCCAGTGCCCGCGAGCCCGCCCGTGCCTGGATCACCTTGGCCCGGATCACCGGGATCTGGATCACCGGGATCTGGATCACCGGAGCCCGGGACGGCGGCAACCTGCAGTGCAGCCTCAGCCTGCCCCGAGGTTTCGCCGGTGAGCACAATGCGGTGCGCACCAAGCTCCGCGCTGTCCGGAATGGTCCATGTGAAGGTGACTCCACCGCCCGAGTCCGCACTCGCAGTGCCAATCGTGAACGGCTCCCCCGAGTGCATCATCGCGGTGACCTGTTCTCCAGCCTCGAATCCAGCACCGGAAATGGTGATGGTGTCTCCACGATGCGCCGTCACGGAGCTCAGCGACACGGTGAGGTGCGGCACAGGCGCGTCTGTCGCCGTCACCGTGACGTGCGCCGTCGTATATCCGTTTGAACCCTCCTGGGCCACGGCGTACGTAAAGGTGCCTGTGCCTGCGGTGCGTGCGGTGACGTGCAAGATGCCCTCGCCATCGAGACAGGCGGACGCGTTGTCATAGTCGCTCGTCTGCACCACAGCCAATTCAGCTCCCGGTTGCGAGGGCGCGTCGTTGTCCAGGAGCGCCGACTGCGGGAAGGTTGCCTCCACACCGGTTTGCACCACGAGCTCGTCATCTGCGGCGCTGGGGCGTGGGGGCACCGCAATGTTGATCTCGATCGTGGAGAAGTCCACTGCGCCAGCCGCACGCACCCGCAACAGTGCAGGACCGGTCGCGTTGGCGGCGTCGGCATCCGCACTCACGCGAAGCGTGCCGCTCGTTGTAGTGAGCCCCGTGCCGGGGTCCAGCCCACCGAATACCGTGATCTCGCCGCCGCCCGGAGGCTGCGTCAGGTTAGGGTCCACCTCGTAACTCACGGGAGCGCCCAACTCGTTGGTCAGCACAAGATCCGCCGTCTGCCCTGGCGCGATGGTGAACGCCGCCGGCCCAACGCTATGAGGCGTGGGGTGCGAGGCGTCGCCTCCCGCGCCCGGCGCGGGCGGCCCCTCGTCCACAACAATCGGTTCAGTTGGTTCTTCGGTCACGGGATTGGGCGCCTGCGAGGGGTCGATCTCGAGCATCGTCTCTCCGCCAGACCCGCCACCGGGCGCGGCAGAACCGTTGTCCCACGCGAAGTTGGTGAAGCATGTGGAAGTCCCAGTCACATAGCCGGAGAGGACCGTGGTGATGGTCGCTGCGCCATAGAAGAGTCCACATTGCGCGTCGCCGTAGACCCTGTCGTCCGCGAGCTTCTTGGGAGACTGCGCCCGTGAAGTGCTCTGTGGCCACGTGATGGTGCCAACGTCGGTAGCGGGCGCCGGCACGAGTTCCGGATATCCGCCCGGATTGTCGATCTGCGTGAGATTCGAGATGTCAACGTGCTGCAGAGTTGCCTCGTCGGTGCTGGTCTTGCCGCGCGTCACCAGCAGATCGTGATCGTCCAGCCAGCTCACGCCCATCCTCGTGGAATCGCCAACGGCGGTGACAAAGCGCCATGGGATGGAGGCTGGGTCTGCGACCGCGGCCACGGCTATGCCTGGGTAGCTGTTGCCGTACGCAAGACTGAACTCGCGCGCCACGTAGTTGCCGTCTGGCGAAAGCACTGGGCACTCGCTGCTCGTCATGAGGGGACCGCTGCTCAATTCATCCGGGAACAGCCCGTTCCACACCTCGGGCGCAGGAAAGCTCCCATTGGCGAACGCGCCCACGTCGCCAAGGTGAGTCCAAGCCGAGCCAGCACGCTCATAGAGGCTCAGGCCCACGAGCATGCGGCTCCCGTCAGTGCTCATCGACAGGCAACCCTGAGTGTTCAAGTAGTCGTAGTGGGAGTACGTGGTGAACGCGGTAAAGGGCGCTGACACGCCATCTTCCGTGCGCAGGTCGCTACCGTCCTGCTCGAACGATACGAGCCGGTTTTGATTCCATACGAGGTAAATGCGACCGTCCGGTCCCCACAACGGCGCCGAGAAGGTCGCAGGAACGGTGCCGCCTGAAGTCGCCTCGTCGGTGGGAAAGGCGAAGAAGCGCACGTCGCTACCGTCCGGCTTCATCGTGCCCACCTTGTCCCACGCTGGGCGCGTAGTTCCCCAGATTCCGGTCCCCGGACGGCCCTCGGGGTTCCCGGCAACAAAAGCCACACGTTCCGAGGCGATTGCCGGGGCCGCGGCAATGCTGAAGGTCGCGCTGTCTGCCCAGACCACGTGCACGCCGTCGGATGCTGCCGCGCGAACCACGATGGCGTCACCACCCAGATCTCGGGGGATCGCGAGGTCCGCAGAGTCCCCTGTGAATCCGCTCGCCAAAGGTCGCCACGTGGTGCCCCCGTCGTTGGACACGAGCAAGTTCACGGTGGGCGCGGGCGCACCATCGACCGTATCGGGATCCGTAACGGTCCATTCCACATGGAGGGTGTCCGCGCGCGACAGTGACGTTCCCGCGGCGGGCGCAGCAACGGTGATCGTTGGTGCACTGCCTAGCGCGCGCTCGGCCACGATGGTGCCGTCGAGGACAAAGCGGAACGCGTGGGTGCCCACGGGAGCCGCCACCTTCTGCGCAAAGCGCAAGCTCGCGTCGTCACCGCCGCCAAGGCTCTGGTCTTGTGTGAGGCCAATGGCAACGGGCGCGCCAACGGGGTCGCCGTCGTCGGCTACCGGCACCACAACGAGCCTGCTGACGTCGGAATCTGGTGGAGGCGGACTGGGAATGTCGCCGTCGTCGATAAACGGATCGAGCGCGAAGGAGTCACCGCTGAGCGGCATGACGCCACGCACCCAGAACGCGTCCCCACCCGAATCGGGAAGCTGTGGAGCGGAGCCGGCGGCGATAGACCCCGTGAGTAGATCCCAGGTTTGGCCAGAGACCCACTCTTGCGTCACGCCGTCGGTTGTGGCGCTCATGAAGTCGGGTCCCGTCATGGTGCGATCCCTGCTCACCCACGCACCGCTCGCTGCGGGGACATCGGAGTGGTCGAGCCCCAAGTTGTGCCCCAATTCATGAGCCAGGGCCGCCTGCGGGGCCGCGTCTTCGATGAGGATGGATCGTCCCGTCACGCTCGCGCGCGCCACGGAAGCGTCG
>CAYMRO010000037.1:0-12895 GCA_964392875.1 uncultured Demequinaceae bacterium | reverse complement strand
CGACGGTGTTGCCGAACGCGAGCGCCGGCGCGATCTTCCACGACAGCATGAGCAACGGGAAGTTCCACGGAATGACTTGTGCCGCTCCGCCAAGCGCGCGCGGGTTGGGTCCCATGCCAGCGTGCTCGAGCTTGTCCGCCCAGCCCGCGTAGTAGAAGAACCAGGCAGCAACGAGCGGAACGTCAACGTCGCGGCTTTCCTTGATGGGCTTGCCGTTGTCGAGGCTCTCCGCCACCGCCAGTTCACGCGCACGCTCTTGCACTAGCCGCGCGATGCGGAACAAGTACTTGCCGCGATCGGTGCCGCTCAGCCGGGACCACGTGCCGTCAAACGCCTTGCGGGCGGCGGCGACTGCTCGATCCACATCCGCCGCGTCTGCGTGCGCGATCTCGGCGATCTTCTTCTCCGTCGCGGGCGAGATGGTAGAGAAGGACTTCCCGCTGCCGGGCACAAACTCGCCGTTGATGAACAGCCCATAGGACTCGCGCAGGTTGAGGATCGCTTGCGACTCGGGAGCGGGCGCGTAGTCCAGGAAGCTCTGGCTGGATGCTGGCATGGTCTCAGTCCACCGTTACATAGTCGGGGCCGCTGTAGCGGCCGGTTGCAAGCTTCTGGCGTTGGAGCAACACGTCGTTGAGCAGGCTCGACGCTCCGAATCGGAACAATTCCGGCTGCAGCCATTCCTCGCCAACGGTCTCGGCAACGGTCACCAAGTACTTGATGGCGTCCTTTGAGTGCCGAATGCCGCCCGCGGGCTTGACGCCGATGCGCTCGCCCGTGAGAGCGTGCCAGTCGCGCACTGCCTGCAGCATGAGCAACGTCACGGGAAGGGTTGCCGCAGGGGCCACCTTGCCCGTGGAGGTCTTGATGAAGTCGCCGCCCGCGAGAATTGCCAGCCACGATGCCTTGCGCACGTTGTCGTAGGTGTTGAGCTCACCGGTCTCGAGGATCACCTTGAGGTGGGCGTATGAGCCGTCGTCGCGTCGGCACGCGTCCTTCACGGCCACGATCTCGTCGAATACGCGCCCATAGTTGCCCGCCAGGAACGCGCCGCGGTCAATCACCATGTCGATCTCGTCCGCCCCTGCTGCAACTGCGTCTTTGGTGTCCGCGAGCTTGATAGGTAGCGCAGCGCGCCCGCTGGGGAACGCAGTGGCGACGGCCGCCACGTTGATCCCGCTATTGGGCCCAAGCGCCGCCACGGCGAAAGGAACCATGTCGCCATAGACACACACGGCGGCAACGCGCGGCGTGGACAAGTCCGATGGGTCGGGCGTCAACGCTTTCGCCACGAGCGACTGGACCTTCCCTGGGGTGTCGGCCCCCTCAAGCGTGGTGAGGTCGATCATCCCGATGATCGCGTCAAGTGCCCACGCCTTGGAGGTGGTCTTGATAGAGCGCGTTCCGAGCCCGGCCGCGCGAGCCTCAAGGCCAACCGCGTCTACGCCGGGCAGACCCTCAAGGTGCAGGCGGAGACTCTTCTCCGTGAGGTCCCCGCCGATCACATTGACCGCGCGCGTTGCTGGCGCGAGGGCCACGTGTTGCACCGCGCTGGATGGGGATGCGCTTGTCACTTTGTCTCCTTGCATCGCACGTGCGTCAAAGGCGGCCGGCCGGGTGGTTGCCGTAGTAAGCAACTCGTCGTACCCCTAGCCTATGCCGGTGCGGTGAGGCGTGGGTCGCGGGGGCGCCGCCCGTTAGAGCTCGCCATACGAGAGCAGCACCGCCTCGGCAAGTTCGCCGCGCTCCTCGTACGGCAAGAACGCCGACCAGGCAGCGGTGAGGGTGGCCTCAAGGAAGTCCTCGCGCGTCCAGCCGGCGCCCGCGAGCGCCGCGAATTCCCCGCTCATGGACACATTGGAAACCAATCGGTTGTCCGTGTTGACGGTCACCGCAAATCCAAGGTCGCGCAGGGCGTGGATGGGGTGCTCCGCAATTGACCGCGCCGCCGCAGTGTGCACGTTGGACGTGGGGCTGCACTCGAGCGCAATCTGCCGGTCGAGCGCATCTTGAGCCACTACGCCCAACTGCGGCTCGTCCGTGCCAAAGCCCTCGATGTCTTCCCAAATGCGCACGCCATGCCCCAACCGGCGAGCGGAGCCAAGGCCAAGCGCTTCGCGACAACTGTCCGCACCGTCGGCCTCTCCGGCGTGAATGGTTACGGGCATGAGCGCCTCCCGCAGCACCTGAAAGGCATCGCGGTGGAGCGAGGGTGGGAAGCCCAGTTCGGGGCCCGCGATGTCAAAGCCCACGCAGCACGTGCCGCGATTGGCGAGGGCCAGCTCGGCGATCTCCAACGAGCGATTCAGATGCCGCATGGCACACAGCAACGCGGACGCGCGGATCACGAGGCCTTCCTCGGTGGCCTGGGCGATCCCCTCGTCGATGCCAGCCTGCACGGCCTCCACCACGTCCTGCAGCGTGAGCCCGCCGTCGAGGTGCTGCTCCGGCGCGTACCTGAGCTCCGCGTAGATCACACCATCACGAGCAAGATCCACAACAGCCTCGCGCGCCACCCTGCGCAGGTTCGCCTCCGTCTGCATCACTGCCGTGGTGTGCGCGAACGCCTCGAGGTAGCGCACCAGGTCCCCAGAATTGGCGTTCTCCGTGAAGATGCGCTGCAACTCATCGGGATCGGTGGACGGCAATTCGTGGCCAATCTCGGCGGCAAGCTCAATGACAGTGGCTGGCCGCAGCCCGCCATCGAGGTGATCGTGCAACAGCACCTTGGGCAGGGCAAGAATCTCTGATTCGGTGAGGGTCATGCCCCCAGGCTAACGCCGCGCGCACCGGCTTCGCTCACCGCGGCGACGGCAGCACGAGCCACACGAGGCGGCTCCAGTTGCCCAGCGCTGGCAGCTTGTGGTGCGGTTTTGCGAGGGCGTCCTTGGGGAGCACGTGAATGGCGCCGGAGCCTGGCTCGTAGACGCGCAGCGAATCCTCGTCAGCACCCACGAGCAGCACCACGTGCCGTGGCACCGCCCCATCGAGGCCCATGGACACGTCGCCGCCAACGTACGCAGGTACTGGGATGCCGTCCCGCAGAGCGGCGCTCGCATGCGCAATGCCCGCGGCAACGTCCGAGGCCTTGCCGTCGTCAACCACGAACCCTCTGAGCCGCACCCCCGCACATCTCGCCACGTTGTCGATGCGCCACGGAGGCGTGCCGAGCGCGAGCGGCCACGAGAGCGGGCCTACGGCGGAGTGCGTGGTCGCCACGTGGGTGGCGTGCTGAATGGAATTCCACCGCTCCGTCACGGTCTGCGCGGGCCGCCTCGCCGCCACGCTGCGCAACACCTCGGGAGGCAGATAGCCGCCGATCACTTGACCCGTGACAATCCACAACGCCACGAAGGGGTCGGTGATCATCGCCATCAGCGTCATGCTCGCCGCGCCGCACGTGGTCTTGTCCACTTGGGTGGCATGCGTGGTCCCCCATTTCACAGGCCCGACGCTTCCCGCCTTGAGCGGCGACCTCACCACCGCACGGGCGGGGGCTGGCAACGATGCCCACTTGGCGGCGAGCCCCGCTACGGCCGCAACTGGCGCGCCGGAGGCCACCGCCCGCTCGATGACGTCGCGATCCACGCCCAATTCCGCAACAGCGGCTTCGAGGGCCTTGCGGTCCGCGGGCTCGGCGGCGGCGAGCCTGCGCCCAAAGACGCGCGCGTAAACGGTATCTTCCGGACGCTCACCTCGCTGTGCCAAGCCAGCCGCGCGGGCGACGGCCGCTGGGGACGTCCACCGGCGTCGGCCCCCAACGAGGTCCGAGAGCCGAGCCGCGACTGCCGTCACGTTCCATGCTTGGGTCAAGAGCGCGTGCCCACGGAGTCGAGCAGGAGGGTGCGTTGCACGGGCTCGGCGCCGATTTCGATGGAGCCTGCGCCGTCGCACGCCTCGGCGAGTGCCGCGATGCCGCGCGGCATGCGCTCGGGGGTCTCGGTGTGGAGCGTCATGATGACGTCTCCCTTGCGCACGGGATCACCCAATTGCTTGTGCAACATGATGCCCGCGCCCGCCTGGACCTGGTCTTCCTTGCGTTCGCGCCCGGCGCCAAGACGCCACGCGGCGATGCCCAACCCAAGCGCGTCGAGCCGAGTGAGGTACCCGTCCGCTTCCGCGCGCACCTCTTCAACGTTGTTGGCAACGGCGAGCGGGGTGTTGGGATCGCCCCCTTGCGCGGCGATCATGCGGCGCCACGCATCCATGGCGCGGCCGTCCTTGAGCGCGTCAGCGGGGTCAACGTCAGTCATGCCAACCCCCGCGAGCATCTCGCGAGCGAGCGCTAGCGTGAGTTCAACGACGTCCGCGGGGCCGCCGCCTGCGAGCACGTCGATTGACTCCTGCACCTCGTTGGCGTTGCCTATCGCGAGCCCAAGCGGTGTGGACATGTCGGTGAGGAGCGCGGCGGTCACAACGCCGGCGTCGGTGCCAAGGTCAACCATGGTGCGGGCTAGCTCGCGCGCGCTGTCGAGGTCCTTCATGAACGCTCCCGTGCCCACCTTGACGTCAAGCACCAGCACACCCGTGCCTTCGGCGATCTTCTTGGACATGACGGACGCCGCGATCATGGGGATGGATTCCACGGTGCCCGTGACGTCCCGCAGTGCGTAGAGCTTCTTGTCCGCTGGGGCGAGGCCCGTGCCTGCCGCACAGATGACGGCGCCTACCTCCGCCAATTGCTGGTGCATCTGCTCGTTTGAGACGTCCGCGCGCCAGCCGCGCAACGACTCGAGCTTGTCGAGGGTGCCACCCGTGTGGCCTAGCCCGCGGCCGCTGAGTTGCGGCACGGCAACACCGAACGACGCCACGAGCGGTGCAAGCGGCAACGTGATCTTGTCGCCAACGCCGCCGGTGGAGTGCTTGTCTGCCGTGGGCTTGCCAAGCCCGGAGAAGTCCAGGCGCTCTCCGGTTGCGATCATTGCGCTGGTCCAGCGGGAGATTTCTCCGCGCGTCATGCCGCGTTGCAAGATCGCCATGGTGAGAGAGCTCATCTGCTCGTCGGCAACCACCCCGCGCGTGTAGGCGTCAACGATCCAGTCAATCTGGGCGTCTGGAATTACGTGACCATCGCGCTTGGTGACGATGACCTGAACCGCATCGAATGGCTCGCTCATCACTCCTCCAGATTGTCGGGACCAAAAGCCCAAGGGAGCATCGAGTCCATGGTTACGGGTCCGTTGGGCCCATCAAGGAGCAAGTCCGGA
Source organism: uncultured Demequinaceae bacterium (assembly GCA_964392875.1). Taxonomy (GTDB): domain Bacteria; phylum Actinomycetota; class Actinomycetes; order Actinomycetales; family Demequinaceae; genus Demequina. The sequence continues at coordinate 7,688 of CAYMRO010000037.1, read as the reverse complement.
CCGCCGTGCTCAAACAACAATTGGCGACACCTGCCACACGGAGCAAGCGGTGCGCCGGCGGCGTCGACGCACGCGAACGCAATGAGGCGTGCGCCTAGCGCGTCTGTGTGCAACTTGGACACGAGCGCGCACTCCGCGCACAACGTGAGGCCATAACTCGCGTTTTCCACGTTGGCGCCGGTGACGATGTTGCCCGTGTCCGTCAGGGCCGCAACGCCAACCGGGAAGTGCGAATACGGAACGTACGCACGCTCACTCGCGGCCCGCGCGGCCACGCGCAGAGCCTCCCAATCGATAGCGGTCATTTCTTGTACGGAATGCCTTCAGCGGCGGGCGGTCTCGCGTGACCAACGAATCCCGCAACGGCGAGGATGGTCGCGAGGTACGGCAACATCGCAAGGAACTGCGAGGGAATCGAGGAGCCGATGATCCCAAGCTGATCCTTGAGCGAATTGGCAAAGCCGAACAGTAGCGCGGCCATCAGCACCCCTACGGGGCGCCAGCGGCCCAGGATGAGCGCGGCCAGGGCGATGAAGCCCGCGCCGGACGTCATCTCCTTGCCAAATGCGAGCCCAGCAGCAACGGTGAAGAAGGCACCGCCGAGCCCAGCCACGGCACCGCCAAGCACCGTGTTGCGCACGCGTGTGCGATTGACCTTGATGCCAACCGTGTCTGCGGCCGTTGGGTGCTCACCTACAGCGCGCATACGCAGTCCCCACCGCGAGCGGAACACCATCACCGCAAGAATGGCCACCGACGCGTACATGAGGTACACGAGGAGGGTCTGGTTGAACAGCGTTGGGCCAATCACCGGGATCTTCGAGAGGATATCGATGGGCAGTTTGGGCAGCGGGTGAGGCTGGTTGAGCGCGGGATTCTCGCGCAGCAGGGTGCCAAAGAAGAAGTTGGTGACGCCCGCAACTAGCACGTTGAGCACCACACCAACAACGATCTGGTTGACCCAGTACTTGACGGAGAAGAGTGCAAGCAAGAGACCTACCAGCGCGCCGGCGATTGGAGCGGCAAGGAGGCCCATATACGCGTTGCCAACCGCCGATGCCACAACCGCCGCCGTGAACGCACCGGCGAGCAGCTGGCCCTCGATCGCAATGTTGATGACGCCGGAGCGCTCACACAACAGGCCTGCCAGACCACCAAAGACGAGCGGCACCGAGAGCAGCACTGCTGACGTCAGCAGTCCGGTGATGTTGACGTTCGTCCCCTCCTTGCCCGCGCCCGCCCACGTGAGCAGGGCCGCCAGAATGACAACGCCGTACAGCGCTGCGGCCCACATGGGGAATTTGCGGAACGTCTGCACGCAGTAGGCCGAATAGGCCGCAAAGCCCAGCGCCACCACACACAGCAGAATCGCCGTGATCCTGGATGGCACTACCAGAATGGGCAACGTCATGAAGTCGGTGCGTGCACCGAACGAGAAGGACGTCTCCACCCCCGACGGCGTCCGGAGCCCAAAGAGCCAGAAGGCCAGCAAGCCAACTACGGCGAGCGCAATAGGTGCTCCCCAGCGCCTGGCAGAGGTGATGGTCACGCTTGGCACCGCGGGCGCCGAGGCTAGAGCGGTCATGCCGCCACCTCCTTCACTACACGAGGCGCAGGCAATCGGAAGAGGAATCTGATGAGCGGCGGTGCTGCGATGAACAGCACAATCAGTGACTGAATCACGAGCACGATGTCAATGGGCAGGCCCGCGTTGACTTGCAACGTTGGGCCGGCGGCCTTGAGTCCGCCAAACAGGATGGCCGCGAGCACAATGCCGAAGGGCCGGGACATGCCCAACAGAGCCACGGTAATTGCATCGAAGCCAATGGAACCGGCAATGCCAACCGTGAGTGACGGTTGGGTGCCGAGCACTTGCGCCGAGGCAGCGAGGCCGGACATTGCACCGGCGACCACCATCACGAGGATCGTCACTCGAGAGACTCGCATACCCGCGGTGCGCGCTGCCGCCGGGTTTGCACCCACGGCACGGAACTGGAAGCCCAACGTGGAGCGCTCCATGAGCCACCACGCGAATACCGCGGCTACGAGCGCGAGCACAAACGAGAGGTTGAGCGCGTACTGGTCACCGAACAGTTTGGGATACATCGCCGTGGAATCCACGACGGGAGATTGAGGGTTGTCGCTCCCTGGCCGCTGAAAGGACTCGAGCGTGAGCAGATAGCTCACGAGATTGAGCGCCACGTAGTTGAGCATGATGGTCACGATGACCTCGTGCGCGCCCGTCTTTGCCTTCAGGATGCCGGGTATGAATCCCCAAATGGCACCACCGAGAGCACAGCCCACCACCGCAACGATGAGGTGCAGGGGGAACGGCAGGTGCCACATGAAGCCCACCATGGCACCCAGCGTTGCGCCCATCAGGATCTGGCCCTGAGCACCAATATTGAACAGGCCAGCACGGAAGCCGATGCCGATTCCAAGGCCTGCAAAAATGAGCGGCGTGGCAGCGGTGAGGGTCTGCATGAACGGTGCAATCTTCTGCGCGAACGTACTCGCGCCGCCGTTGTACACGGCGCCCTGCCAGATGGCGCTGTACGCGGAACCGAGCGCGTCGCCGATTGCGGCGAAGGTGTCTCCTGGGCGCGAGAAGAAGTACGGGAGCGCCGCGCGGAACTCGGGATCCGCTATCAAAATGAGCACGCCGCTGAGGATCAGAGACGCAATAATCGCGAGCGCTATCAGGAGTGCTGAACTCTCGGTGATCTGCCGCATCACCGAGCGTGCAGGGGGACGCTCGCCGGCGACAGGCGGCTGGGGCTCCGCGGCGATGCCGGGAGCGGGGGCCTCGCTCACGCTGCGTCCTCCATCTTGTGGGCTCCAGCCATCATGAGGCCAAGCGTGTCACGGTTGGTGTCTGGCGGAACTATGCCCACGATTTGGCCGTGATACATGACCGCGATGCGGTCTGCCAAGGCAACCACCTCGTCAAGCTCGGCACTCACGATGAGCACCGCGGCGCCCGCGTCTCGCTCTTGAATGATCCGCTTGTGCACAAATTCGATAGAGCCAACATCGAGCCCGCGAGTGGGGTTCGACGCTATGAGCAGTTTGAGGGGCCGCGACAGTTCGCGCGCTAGCACCACCTTCTGCTGGTTCCCTCCAGAGAGCGAACCAGCCGTCATGCTCGCAGAGGGGGTGCGGATGTCAAACTGCTCCACCGCGCGTTGCGCATTCTCTTGAATGGCTGCCGGCTTGAGCGCTCCCGCCTTCGAATAGGGCGCCTTGTCGTAGACGTCGAGAATCAGGTTGTTGTAGATGGTGAAGGTGGAGATGAGTCCGTCCTCGGTGCGGTCCTCCGGCACAAATCCGAGGCCAGATTCGAGCACTTCACTGATGCTCAGTCCCGTGATCTTCTTGCCATCGAGCGTCGCCTTGCCTGCGGCCGGCTTGGTTGCGCCAAGCAGGGCTTCCGTGAGCTCCGTCTGGCCGTTGCCCTGGACGCCTGCGATGGCCAGGATCTCCCCAGCGCGCACCTCGAAAGACACATCGTCGAGGTGCTTGATCCCACGGTCATCGACAACGGTGAGCCCCTCGACCGTGAGCATCACATCAGCCGGCGTGGCCGGGCCCTTGTCAACCTTCATGATGACGGCGCGGCCAACCATGAGGGAGGCCAACTCTTCTTGAGAAGCGGTGGGCTCTGCGGTGCCAACGACCTTGCCGCGGCGAATGACGGTGATGGTGTCTGCGATCGCCTTGACCTCGCGCAACTTGTGGGTGATGAGCACAATCGCGGTGCCCGAGTCCCGCAACTGACGCACAATCTCGAGAAGCTCATCCGTCTCTTGCGGCGTGAGCACGGCAGTTGGCTCGTCAAGGATGAGCACCTCTGCGCGCTGGGAGAGTGCCTTGATGATCTCCACGCGCTGCTGGGCGCCAACGGGCAAGTCTTCGATGACGGCGTCGGGGTCAATGTTGAAGCCAAACCGCGCCGAGATTTCGCGCACCTTCTCACGCGCAGCGTCAATGTTGAGAAGTCGGAAGGGGCCGTTGATCTGCTCATGGCCAAGCATCACGTTCTCCGCCACCGTGAAGGGGTGTACCAGCATGAAGTGCTGGTGCACCATGGCGATGCCCGCCGCCATGGCGTCTCCGGGGCCGTTGAAGTCCACGGGCTTGTCGTCGATGAGAATCTCGCCGCCGTCGGGATCATAGAGACCGAACAGCACGTTCATGAGCGTCGACTTGCCCGCGCCATTCTCCCCAAGCAGTGCGTGCACCGCGCCGGGCTCGATCAGCAGATCGATCGAGTCGTTGGCGGTGAAATCGCCAAAGCGCTTGGTAATGCCCCGCAGTTCGAGTTTCACGTTTGCTCCTTTGCCACGCACTCTGACCAAGCCCAGTCAAGCACTAGGGGCGCGCTACGTCCACGCAGCGCGCCCCTAGCTTGAAGCGACTATTCGATAGCTACTTCGTCAGATGCTAGGACACCTTGACGGGGATGGACCCATCGATGATGCCGGCCTTCAGCTCCTCGAGCTTGGTGAGGACCTCTGCAGGAACAACTGCCGCGCTCGTGCCGAGGCCAACGCCGCCGTTCTCGAGCGTGCCAACGTAGTTCTCGTTGGAGAATCCGTCACCGAGGGCCGCGGCCTGCACCACGTCGTAGACAGCCGGTCCCATGTTCTTCATGACCGAGGTAAGGATGATGTCCTTGTAGTCCGTGGTGAGAGTCCAGTCGGAGTCAACGCCAACGATCCACGTGTTGCCAGCAGCCTTGGCCGCTGCTGCTGCGCCCAGGCCAACCGGGCCAGCGACGGGCATGATGATGTCCGCACCCTGGTCGATGAAGCCCTGCGCAAGGTTCTGGCCCTTGGTCTGGTCGTCGAAGTCGTCCGTGAACGAACCGTTCTTGCCGTCCCAACCGAGCACCTTGACGGAACCGCCGGTCTCGGTGTTGAAGTAGTTCACGCCGGCCAGGAAGCCATCCATGAAGATCGTGACGGTGGGGATGTTCATGCCACCGAACGTTGCAACGGTACCGGTCTTGGTGGACCCTGCCGCTGCGTAGCCCGCGAGGAACGCGGCCTGGTCGGTCTCGAACGTGAGGCCCTTGACGTTGGGGATGGCGGGGTCGAACGCGAAGTCGATGATCGCGAAGTCGGTGTCAGCGTTGGCCGTTGCGGCGGCTGCCGTGGCGTCTGCCAGCAGGAATCCCACGGTGATGATGAGGTTGCAGTTTGCGGAGACCATCGCGTTGATGTTGTTCGCGTAGTCGGCCTCGTCCTTGGACTCGGCTGTCTTCACCTGCACACCGGTGTCGTTGGCGACGGACTGCAGTCCCTCGTAGCCCGCCTGGTTGAACGACTTGTCGTCAAATCCACCGGCGTCGGAGACCATGCAGGCCAAGTAGTCGATGGGTGCTGCGGCGGTCGATGTGGGCGCCGTGGTCTCGCTCGGAGTGGTCTCCTCTGGCGCGCTGGCACACGCGGCGAGCGCGAGCGCAGAGACGGCCACAAGGGCGCCGAAGCGGATCGTGTTTTTCATGAGTGATTTCCTCATCGGTTGGGCCCGCGGGTAGCGGGCAATTGGTGATTCAACCTTACAGAGGGTTTGTTGCGTCTTCTCGCTCAACAGGTTGCGAAAAGGCTACGAAACGGCGGCAGAGCCTGGAGTTGCGGCGTCCTTGACCTGCTGAGCGGCGGATCTGCTCACTACGAGCATCGCCTCCGGGGTCTCCACCACGATGACGTCATCCAAGCCCACCACCGCAAGGGTGCGGCTCACGCCAACGGCAACCACACCGTCGGACTCAACAACCCTCACCTCGCCGCTACTGTCAATTCTCACTACGCCGTCCGCGTCAGGGGTGGCGAGGTCCGCGAGCGTTGCGAAGTCGCCAACGTCGTGCCAATCGAAAGTTGCTGGCACCACCGCGACCCCCGCTTGCGCCGCTACAGGTTCCGCGATGGCGTGGTCAATCGAGATGCGGGTGAGGCCCGCCCAGGCCTCGTCAAGCACGGCGTTGCGATCCGGGGTGTCCCACGCTGCCGCGATGCGCCGCACGCCCTGCTCCAGCAGGGGTTGCAGCCTCGCGAGGTGGCCAAGCAGCACGTCCGTGCGCACCACAAACATGCCCGCGTTCCACACGTAGCCGCCGCGTTCCAGCATGGCCGACGCCGTGGTTGAGTCTGGCTTCTCAGCGAAGGCGGCCACGCGCCTCACCCCTGGCGACAACTCCTCCGCCACCTCAATGTAGCCAAAGGCGGTGGAGGCGAACGTGGGCGTGATCCCAATCGTGACAACGTCGCCTTGCGCCGCCGCTTGGACTGCGGTGCGCACGGCCTCGCGGAACGGCTCGGGATCCCGAATGACGTGATCTGCGGCGAACGAGCCGATGACGCGCGGCCCGTGGCGTTGTTCCACAACGGCAGCCGCGAGCGCAATTGCTGCCATCGAGTCCCGCGGGCTGGGCTCGGACAGCACATGGTCTGCGGTGAGACCGGGGAGCTGTGCGAGCACGGCCTCGGTGTGCGCAGCGCCCGTGACCACGAGCACCTCATTTGTAAGGGGTGCAAGGCGCTCCACGGTGCTTTGCAAGAGCGTGGTGCCTGTGCCAAGGAGGTCCAGCAGAAACTTGGGGCGCTCAGGCCGCGAGAGGGGCCACAGGCGTGACCCAACGCCGCCGGCGGGGACCACCGCCGTGAAGTCATCGATGGGCGTTTGCGTCATGGTGACCACATTATGATGGACTCAACCAGACCACGTCTTAACAGGGAGAAGCCCGTGCCGTCGTTGCCGACTATCTATCGCGGCCGCGAGGGCATGTGGATGTGGTTGGTGCAACGCGTTACGGGCATCGCGGTGTTCTTCTTCCTCCTGATTCACATCCTCGACACTTCCCTGGTGCGCATCTCGCCGCAGGATTACGAGGACGTCATTGGCTCGTATCACACGCCCCTTTACGGGATCGTGGAAGCTGGCCTGGTCGCGGCGATTGTGCTGCACGCGTTCAACGGCATCCGCATCATCCTGGTTGACCGCTCCACGTGGGCGCTGCGCCACCAGCGCATGCTGACGTGGATTGTGTGGGGCATCTTCGTTGTGCTGATGGTGGGCTTCCTGCCAAGGCACCTCGCGAGCGTGTTTGGGGGTGGCGCGTGACCACGGCGCCCATCCTCACCCCTATTGCCTCGCGACGCACCATTGGCAAGGCGGAGCGCTGGGGATGGATCTATCAGCGGGTCTCCGGCCTGATCCTCATCGTGCTGGTGTTCACGCACCTCTTCTCGAGCCTCATCATGGGCGAGGGCATCAGCCAGGTTGACTTTGGCTTTGTCGCCGGCAAATGGGCCGACGCCTTGTGGCAGTGGTGGGACTTCGCCCTGCTGATCCTGGCCCTCACACACGGCGGCAACGGGATGCGCATGATCATCAACGACTACGCGCACGGTCGCTACATGCCGCACATCCTGCAGTGGTCGCTGCGCATTGCCGTGGTGGGTCTCGCGGTGCTTGGCACACTCGTGATTTTCACGTTTGATCCCTGCCCCACGGGCGTGGACCCCACCATCCTGCCTTCCTTCTGTGCCGACCTGTGAGGATGATCCATGGCCGAGTATGAATTTGACGTTCTCATCGTGGGCGCTGGCGGCGCGGGGATGCGCGCGGCGCTCGAAAGTTCGCCCCGCGCCCACACCGCTGTGCTCACCAAGCTCTACCCCACG
>CAYMRO010000036.1:0-12906 GCA_964392875.1 uncultured Demequinaceae bacterium | reverse complement strand
CCGTGGAGCCTCGGTAGAGGAACGAACGACCAAAGAACACGATGGCTATCACCGCGAGTTCAACGCCGCCCATCATGATGGCGATGGTGGAGGCCATGCTGTAGTCCAACTGTTCGGCAAAAGACCTATACGCCATGAGCGCCAGCACGCGAGTGCTTCCCGACGCGTCACCAACGAGGCGAGCGGAGGGGAACACGCTGAACGCCAACACGAACGTGAGGATGAAGGTGGTGGCGAGTCCGGGCGCCAGTAGCGGCAAGGTGATGCGCGTGAACCTGCGCTTCCAGTTGGCACCCAGCGTCCTCGCTGCGGCTTCCAAGGACGGATCGATGCCTGAAAGGTAAGAAGAGATCAGCAGATACGCGAACGGGAAGCCGGAGATGACGAGCGAGAAGAACACGCCGATGTAGTTGTTGACGAGAGGCAATGGCTCGGAGATCAGCCCTATCTCCATCAGGAAGCGGTTGAGCCATCCCTGCCTGCCAGCAAAGAGCAGCAGGCCTTGCGCGGTGAGCACGGTTCCCAGCGCGATAGGCAGCACCAGCAGAATCTGAGTGGTGCGCTTGCCTCGGAACCGGCCGCGGAACTTGTACGCGATGGGGATGGAAACGATCACGTTGAAAAGCGCGGCGGGCAACGCGAGTCGCATCGTTAGCCACACGGAATCGAAGATGAAGGAATCCTTGAAGAAGGCGATGTAGTTGGCGAACATGCCGCCGCCCCATTGCTCTTGGGTGGCGCCTTCAGGCTGAAACGTGAGCCCGATGCCATAAGCGAACGGATACACAAAGAGCGCAATGGCAAACACCACCGCTGGTGCCAGCAACCACAGACGCGCGTCAATGCCGCGCTCGGCGAGTCGGTGACGAGCGCTCGCTGATTGCCTTGCGCGCGCGGGCTTTGTGGTGGGTGAGGTCACGACCGCACCTCCTCGAGCTCCGCCTCTCCCGCAGAGAGCGCCTCGAGCTGCGCGCGGTAGATGAGGGCGCGTGCGGGATCAATATCCACCACCACCGTCTCGCCAGAAACGGGCGGAAAGTCTGCGTGCACAAACAAGGTGTGGCCGCTATTGGTGGTCACCCCAAGGCTGAATTCGCGGCCGTGGTACTCAACGATTCCCACTGTCGCAGTGACGGTGTTGGCAGTACTCGCGGCCGTGTCACCACTCGCGCGTCTCACCCGCAGGTCCGACGGCCGCATCGCCAAACGAATGGCGTCGCCTTTGTTGGCGGCATCGACGAGCGTGCCGCGCAAGGACAGACCTCCACCGGCCACTACTGCGGTGGTGCCGTCCACAGCGTCGACGGTCAAGTCCAAGAGGTTGCGATAGCCCATGAAATCGGCAACGTGCCAATTCGCCGGGTGATCGTGCAGCTCTTCCGGGGTGCCGATTTGCTGTGCCCTGCCCTCGCGAAGCACCACGAGGCGGTCTGCCATCGATAGGGCTTCTTCCTGGTCATGGGTCACGTAGACCGTGGTGAGGCCCAACTCCTGGTGCAGGCGTCTGATTTCCGTCCGCATCTCGAGGCGGAGCTTGGCGTCGAGATTGGAGAGAGGCTCGTCCATGAGCACGAGCCGCGGCTCGATAACGATTGCGCGCGCGATTGCCACGCGCTGTTGCTGCCCGCCCGAGAGCTGACCCGGCAACTTGCGCGCGTGATCCTCGAGTTTGACGAGCGCCAGAGCGTCGGCCACCTTGGCGTCGATTTGCGCCTTAGGCAGGCCGCGCATCTGCAGGCCAAAGGCCACGTTTTTGGCGATGGTCAGGTGTGGGAACAAGGCGTAGTTCTGAAACACCATGCCAAAGTCCCGCTTTTCAGGCGGCAAGACGTCAACCCGCTTGCCGTCAATCACGATCTCGCCGTCCGTGAGAGGAAGCAGCCCTGCCAGACAATTCAGTGCTGTGGACTTCCCACAGCCTGACGGTCCGAGCAGGGCGATGAACTCGCCCGCCCGGATCGTCAGGTTGAGATCGGCCAGCGCCTCGCGGCCCCCAAAACTGCGTCCAACGTTCTTCAGTTCGAGGGACTCGAATGCATTGGCAGATATGGACATGTTGCTACTTCGCCTCGAACTTGCCGGTGCCGATTTCGCGGTCCCAGATATCGAACGCCTTGACAAGGTTGTCCGGCGTAAGCGGAGTGGCCTTGGGTGCCGAATCAATCAGCGCGTCGTACCAGTCACGGCCAAACTCCGCGAGCAGATCCTGGCTGGCCTGTGGTGCCTTGTCTAGCGTCGCGTCCTTCACAGCGGGTCCCGGGTAGAAGTAGCCGCTGTCGTAGGCCATGGCGTTGATCTCCGGGGTCAGCATGTACTGCAGGAGCAGCAGGATGGCCGAGATCTTGTCAGCGGACTGTCCCTTGGGGATAACCGCGTAGTGCGCGTCCGTGACCCACGTGAACTCATCGAAGGGCGCGGCCTCGATCGTTGCCGGTTCCTTGTCCGTTGCGCGGGGCTCGATGTCCCAACCGGTGGTGGTGGGGATCAGCGACCACGTGCCGTCGGCAACGTTGGTGATGACCTGGCCCGTGCCCGTTGGATAGTTGTCGATAGTGGTGCCCAGGTCCTTGAGGTAGGCCCACGTCTTGTCCCACCCATTGACGGGATCCTGCGGATGCTTGTCGCCGAGCATGTACGGCAGGCCCATGAGGAACGTGCGGCCCGGGCCGGAGTTGGCGGGGCGCGCGTAGCCGAACTTGCCGGGGTTCGCCTTGGCCCACGCCAACAGCTCCTCGGGAGTGGACGGGACGTCTGTCACCACTGCGGGGTCGTACTGAAGCAGCGGTCCCGAGGGGTAGTAGGTGGTGACTACGCCGTAGCCCTCCGACAGCCCCTGCATCGCCGCCGCCGGCTCCAGGTAGTTGGCCTGGTTAGACACGCGGTCACCGTACTCATCCACGATGGGGATCCACAGGTCCTGGCCGATTCCGGCCGAGAGTCCGTCGGTTCCCGTCATGACGAGGTCCACGGACAGTTTGCCGCTCTCCACCTGGGGCTTAATGGTGCCAACCAAGTCTGGAGAGCCAGCGCTCTCCCACGTGACACTGGAGATCACATCTGGGTGATCTTTGACGAACTGATCAATCATGGGGCCCGTGAGCTTCTGGTTGCCTGCCACATCCAGAATGTTGAGCGTGACCGGTGCCGATGGCTTGTCCGGCACGCCCGAGGCGGCAACGGCGGGGCCAGTGGCATCGTCATTTCCGCTGTTGGGAGCGCTGCAGCCCGTGATTGCGAGGGCAGTCACGGTGACGATCGTCGCCGCTATACCTGTACCCCTTCGTACATGCATTGTGGAATCCTTCCCATTTCTCCTTTGATCCAGGCTTCATCGCCTGGAAACTTTGCTGGCCCGTGCGGGCCTAAGAGCTGCCGCGCGCCGCCTTAGACGGGACTACGCCGGTGGATTGCCTCACCATGAGTTCCACGGCGATGTCCTCTGGAGGCGGCGCATCTGTGTTGCGTCCCAGGAGTGCGTCAAGCAGTGCGTCCACACTCACCCGTCCCGCCTGCACGCGGGGCAGGTCCACCGAGGTGAGGGCCGGGCGCACCATGGACGCCACGGGCGCGTTGTCAAAACTCGCCACGCTGATGTCATCCGGCACCGCGAGTCCGCGTTGCCCCAGGAGATCGATGAGTCCAACCGCCATGAGGTCGTTGTACGCAACCACCGCAGTGACATCGCTGGCGATCGCGAGATCCGCCGCCTGCACGCCGCCGGAAACCGTTGGTGGGAAATTGCCCAACTCGAGAAGCGTCAAACCCTCCGTCACCGCGCCAAACTCGCGAAACGCGTGGGCCCTCTTGCCGCTGGACCACGACGTCACGGGACCGCCCACATAAGCGATGCGCCGGTGTCCCAGCGCGATGAGGTGACGCATGATGGCGTTGACGCCGCCCGCGTTGTCGAAGCTCACGGAGAGCACGCCGTCTACCACGCGATTGACGAGCACCATCGGCGTGCTGAGCGCCAATTCCTTCACCGACTCCGCGCTGCCACGGGCGGAGCAGAGGATCACGCCATCCACTTGCTTGGCGATGCTGCGCACCAACTCGGCCTCGAGCTTTGGATCTTCGTCGCTGTCCGCGATGAACACGGGGTAGCCGAGCGCGCGGGCGCGGTCTTGGACGCCTTTGCCGATGGATCCAAAGAACGGATTTTCGAGATCCGGCACCACGAGGCCGATGCATCCCGTACGCCCAGTGATGAGCCCGCGCGCCGCCCTATTTGGCTCGTAGCCCATCTGTTGTGCGGCTTGCTGAACCACCGTGCGGGTTGGTTCCGCGACCTTGTCCGGAGAGGTGAACACGCGGGAAACCGTGGAGATGGACACCCCTGTAGCGCGAGCGAGGTCGCGGATCGTCACGGCCATTCGGCACCTCCTCGTGCACTGCGCGGACCGGGGTGTCGCGGCAGTGCGTACATTGTGCAAACGTTCCCACTGATATGTCAAGCGGAACCGAAATCCATTGCGCCAGCTGGCCGTAGCTGGCCACAAAGCCATGGCGCAACGGCCGATTTGCCCGTATAGTGCGAGAAATTGTTGCCCGAACAGGCACTTGCAATGAGAACCTGCGAATGAAACAACATGCTAGTTTTGTTTCATTCGCCGCAGACACAGGGAAATTGGGAGGCACGCCGATGGCCACAGCGCAGGGTCAACCTTGGGCGCTCCATCCGGATAGGGCGCTGCCCGCCGAACCCGGCGTGAGGGCACTTGCGCGCGAGATTTACGCGCAGACCGCTCCCCTGCCCATCGTTGCGATGCATGGCCATGTGGCCGCCGCGGACATCCGTAACAACGCCGGCTTTGGCGATCCAACCGAGTTGCTCATCATTCCTGATCACTACCTCATTCGCATGCTCGTCTCGCAGGGGTATAGCCACGAGGAGTTGGGAGTGGTGCCGCAGGATTCGGCGCGCGCTGTGGGCCCCGTGGAGACGGATCATCGCCTCATCTGGAGGCGATTTGCGGAGAACTGGAAACTCTTCCGCGGCACACCTACGCGCTATTGGCTCGAACATGAACTCGGCGAGATCTTTGGCGTCACCGCGGAGCTCTCCGCGACCACGGCTGACGCCATCTACGACCAGCTCACGGAACAGCTCGCTCGGCCTGAATTTCACATCCAGCCGCTCTTTGACACGTTCAAGATCGAGATTCTCAGCACCACCGATGCTCCAGATGCGTCCCTTGAGGACCATGAGGCCTTGGCGCGTGCCGGCTGGGGAGAGCGGGTCGTGCCCACGTTCCGGCCCGACGCACTCTTCTACCCACACACGCACTCGTGGCGCGCGCACGTGGACTCGCTCGGTGAGCGCAGTGGTGTGGATACCTCGGATTACGACGGCTATCTAGCCGCCCTCAAGCAACGCAGAAGCGCGTTCATTGCGGCGGGGGCGCGCGCGTCAGATCACGGCCACCTCTCCGCGAATACGGAGCCTCTGGACCTTGCCCAAGCACGCCGGCTCTTCCGGGACGCGCAGGTGGCACCGCTCTCCGCGGCCGATTCAGACGCCTTCGCCGCCCACATGCTGTTCGAAAGCGCACGCATGGCACTCGACGACGGATTGGTAATGCAACTGCACACCGGGGTGGTCCGCAATCACTCGCCACACATGCTGGACTCCTATGGCACCGATGTTGGCTTCGACATCCCGCGAACGGCCGAGTTCACGGAGGGCTTGCGGCCTCTGCTCTCGGCGTTTGGCCACGAGCCGGGCTTTCGCCTCATCCTCTTCACCGTTGACGAATCCACGTATTCGCGGGAACTGGCGCCCATTGCGGGTGCCTACCCCTCCGTGAAACTGGGTGCACCTTGGTGGTTCCTCGACTCCCCGCACGGCATGGCGCGCTTCCGCCGGCTCACCACGGAGACGGCCGGCTTCTACAACACGAGCGGCTTCGTTGACGACACTCGCGCCTTCGCATCCATCCCGGCGCGTCACGACTTGGCTCGCCGCGTAGATGCGGGTTACCTCGCGGGCCTCGTAGCGGAATATCGACTACCGCTTGAAGAGGCCATCGAGACGGCCGTGGATCTTGCTTACCGCTTGCCACGCGAGTCATATGCTCGCCGCGACGGAGGCGCACAATGACGGTCGCGCCGGTGCGCACTCCACTGCCGCAGCGATTGCGAACCAACCCCATCATCGCCGTGCTGCGCGCGCGTGAGGCAAGCGCATGTGACCCCGTCATTGACGCCCTCATCGCGGAGGGCGTGGTCTCGATAGAGCTCACGCTGACGACCCCCGGCACCATCGATGCCCTGCCTTCTCTCCTCGCGCGGGTGGGCGATGCCGCAGACGTTGGCGTGGGCACGGTGACCTCGAGCGACCACGCGCAACAGGCCATTGACGCCGGAGCCGCCTACCTGGTCACACCCATCACGCAACCCGAGATCATCGCCACGGCTCGCGCTGCGACCGTGCCGGTTATCCCAGGTGGCCTCACACCAACTGAACTATTCGACGCCTGGCAAGCCGGAGCGTCGGCCGTAAAGGTGTTCCCTGCGCAAACTGTTGGGCACGCCTATGGTGCGCACTTACGTGGCCCCTTTCCGGAGATCGAGTTCATTCCGTCCGGGGGCGTGACGTTGGAGCAGATTCCGCTGTGGCTCAACGCGGGTGCGGTTGCCGTCAGCCTTGGCGGACCGTTGCTTGGAGATGCCCTCGCGGGCGGCTCCTTGGCGGCGCTGCGAGAACGGGCGCGCACCGCGGTAGAGCTAACGCAGTCAACCGGCCGCTGAGGTAGCTCGCTCTACTAGGGAAAGCAGGCCGGGCGCCGATTCCACGAGGCTCTCCATGGGACAGCGGAACCGCAAAGCGCTCACGCTGACCGCGCCGATCGGCTTCGTGGATGAGGCCCCAAACACGGGAACGGCGATGCAGTTAATGCCCAGTTCGTTCTCTTGATCGTCCGCACCAAAACCGCGCTCGTGAGTCACGTGCAGCTCGTTGAGAAACGCGTCCACATCCGTAATAGTGAATTCGGTGCGCGCAGCCAGCACCGCATCGCCAAGCCACTCGAGCAACTCCTCCTTGGTGTTTACGTGGTAACTCAGCAGCAGCTTGCCCACGGCCGTGCAGTACACGGGATTGCGCCCCCCAACGGTGGAGGTGAGCTTCACGGCGCCTTGTGGTGGATCCACTTTGGCGCGATAGACAACGTCGTGACCCTCCATGACGGCGTAGTGGGCCGTCTCGCGGTACTCCCCCGCCAATTGCTGCAAAAGAGGCTCGATGCGGGCGGTCTCCGGGCGCGCGCCGTAGTTGCTGAACGCGAGCCGGAAGAACTCATCGCCGAGCGCATACTGGCCCCGTGAAGTCTGAGTGGCGAGCGATGCCTTGCGGAGGGCCGCCAGCGCACGGTGCACGGTTGGCTTGGGGCTGTCCAGCGCCGCGGCAAGTTCCTCGAGCGTGGCGCCATCTGGGCGGCGTCCAAGCTCGGTGAGCACGGCGAGAACGCGATCCGCACCAACGAGGCGGCTTCCCGCGTCACGTGCCGTCTCCTGTACCATAATTCCAGATAGTGTAGCCGAATTCTAACTATTGGAACAGGATCATTGTGGATCACCTGCGCAGCGCGGATTGGTATGGGGGCTCGGACAGGAATGCGTACATCCACAGGGCCTGGATGCGCCGGGGACTTCCTGCAGATGCGCTGGACGGCAGCAAGCCACAGATTGCCATTGCCAACACCGCGTCCGATCTCACCCCATGCAACATGCATCTCAATGAGGTCGCTGAAGCCGTCAAGCAAGGCATTTGGGAAGCCGGAGGGGTGCCGTACAACCTTCCGGTTGTCTCGATAGGCGAGACGCAGGTCAAGCCCACCGCCATGCTGTGGCGAAATATGGCGGCGATGGCTATGGAAGAGATGTTTCGCGCCAATCCCGTGGACGGCTTGGTGCTGCTCGGCGGCTGCGACAAGACCATCCCTGCTCTCCTCATGGCCGCGGCATCGGTCAACTTGCCCGCGATAGTTGTGCCCGGTGGCCCGATGCTCACCGGTCACTTCCGCGGCGTTGCCTTGGGCTGTGGCACAGACGTGTGGCGTCTCAGCGAGGAGGCGCGCGCGGGCACCATCAGCAACGAGCAGTTCTTGCAGTCCGAGCAGTCGATGATTCGCAGCAAAGGCCACTGCAACACGATGGGCACCGCCTCCACCATGGCCGTTGTTGCCGAGGCGCTCGGCATGACGATCCCCGGGTTTGCAGGCACGCCCGCCGCCGATGCACGGCTGCTTTCAATGTCTCACGACACGGGGCGCCTCATCGTTGACCTCGTGGTGCAGGGCCGCCGACCCAGCGACATCATGACCAAGGAATCGTTCCTCAACGCGATCATCGCAGTGGCCGCAGTTGGTGGTTCAACCAACTCGGTGGTGCACCTGCTCGCCATCGCTGGCAGGCTGGGCCTGGACCTCACGCTCGACGACTTCGACGCGGCCGGCGCGGGTGTGCCGGTGCTCGCAAACCTGCAGCCAAGCGGCACGTTCCTCATGGACGACCTCTACCGCGCGGGCGGCCTGCTCGCGCTGCTGTCCCAGATCAAGGACCTGCTGCACCCGGAGCCCATCACGGTCACGGGCAAGCCGCTTGTGGAGTACCTCGTAGACCAACCCGTGTACGACGACACCGTCATCCTTCCCCGCACGGCGCCCCTCATGGACGACGCCGGCATCGCCGTGTTGCGCGGCAACCTCGCTCCACACGGCGCAATCATCAAGCCGGCCGCCGCAACTGCGGAACTGCTGCAGCATGTGGGCCCAGCCGTGGTGTTTGACAGCGTGGAGGACATGCGCGATCGCATTGACGATCCCCTGCTGGAGGTGACGGCAGATTCGGTGCTCATTCTGCGAGGCTGCGGCCCGCGCGGTTATCCCGGCATGCCCGAGGTTGGCAACATGCCACTCCCCCGCAAGCTCCTGGAACAGGGAGTTCGAGACATGGTGCGCATCAGCGATGGCCGCATGAGTGGCACCGCCTACGGCACCGTGATATTGCGCGTGGCGCCCGAGGCCGCTGCAGGCGGACCGCTCGCTTTTGTGCGCACGGGCGACATCATCACCATTGACGTGGCGGGACGATCGCTCACCATGGACGTCTCGCCTGAGGAACTCGTGGCGCGTGGCCAATCCGCTCAGAGTGCCGCGGCATACGCCGCCCCCACGCGTGGCTGGTCAAAGCTCTATGTCGATCACGTGATGCAGGCGGACACCGGCGCCGATCTTGACTTCCTGGTGGGTGCGAGCGGCGACAAGGTGAGCCGTGAGTCCCATTGAGGTGGCTTCGCGCGCCAAAGTAGACAAGGCCGACGCTGCGCTCGGCAAGTCGCTTGGCGCGGCTTTGCCTCGCGAGGGTGCGGTTTCAACGGGTGTGTTTGACCGCGTCGTAGCCGCTGTTGATGCCTCGCACTACTTGCTCACTCCGCGAGCGGTAGTGACGCCAAACACCGTCGCCGAGGTGGCGGAACTGTTCGCGTATGCGACGGCCAACGCGGTCCCACTCACCTTCCGCTCCGGTGGCACGAGCCTTTCCGGACAGGCGTCCACGGACAACATCCTGGTAGACATCCGCAAGCACTTCCGCTCCATCTCCATCGAGGAGCACGGGCTGGTTGCCCGAGTGGGTCCAGGCGCCACGGTGCGGCAAGTGAATGCGCGGCTCGCGCGTCACGGGCGCAAGTTGGGCCCTGATCCCGCGAGCGAGATCGCGTGCACTATTGGCGGGGTTGTTGCCAACAACTCGAGCGGAATGGCGTGCGGTACCAGCCAGAACACGTATCGGACGTTGCGCTCGGCGGTCATTGTGCTACCGAGCGGCACCATCGTGGATACCGCGGCGCCGGACGCCGAGCACGCCCTGCGTGAGGCGGAGCCCGCTCTGTGCGACGCCCTCATGGGGCTGCGGGCCGAGCTCCTGGCTGACAACGAGCTGGTTGCCCAAGTTGCGCGCCAGTACGCCATCAAGAACACCATGGGTTACGGCCTCAACTCACTGGTAGACCACGACTCCCCCGTACAGCTGCTCGCACACCTCATGGTGGGCAGCGAAGGCACCCTGGGATTTGTCGCCGAGGCAACTTTCAACGCGGTGCCCCTCTTGCCGCACGCCGCCACCACGCTGCTGGTGTTCGAGTCCCTTCCCGCCGCAACCGATGCACTCCTGGACATCATCGCGACCTCGCCCGCCACTGTGGAACTCATGGATGCAGCGTCTCTCCGGGCCGCGCGACAGGATCCCGGCTCGCGCGCAGCACTGCCTGATTTTCCACTCGCGGACCATTGCGCGCTGCTCGTGGAGTACCAGGCGCCAACCGCGCCGGAACTCGCAGCTGCGCGCCACGCCGCGGAGGCCCTATTCGCCCGGTTGGCGCTCACCGCTTCCCCGCACATCACGGAGGACCCTGCGGTGCGGGCTGCGCTCTGGCACGTGCGCAAAGGCCTCTATGCCACCATCGCGGGCGCACGGGCGCCCGGCACCACGGCGCTGCTTGAGGACATCGCGGTGCCCGTTGCCAAGTTGGGCGAGACGTGCGCGGGGCTGATCGCGCTCTTCCAACGGCACGGTTACACCGACGCGGTGATCTTTGGGCACGCCAAGGACGGCAACCTGCACTTTCTCATCAACGAGAACTTTGAGGTGCCCGCGAACGTGGAACGCTATCGCGAGTTCACGGAAGACATGGTTGACCTTGTGCTCGCGGCCGGCGGCACCCTCAAGGCCGAGCACGGCACGGGGCGCATCATGGCGCCTTTCGTTGAGCGCCAGTATGGTCCGGCGCTATTCGCGATGATGCGCCGCATCAAGGCCGCCTTTGACCCCCACAACATCTTGAATCCGGACGCCGTAATCACCACGGATCCCAACCTGCACGTGCGCCACCTGAAGACCACCCCGCAAGTTGAGGAGCAGTTCGACAACTGTGTGGAGTGCGGCTACTGCGAGCCCGTCTGCCCCAGCAAGGACCTCACCACCACTCCGCGGCAGCGCATAGTTGTCCAGCGCGCCATCGCTCAGGCCGAGCGCTCCGGCGCCGCGGAGTTGGCCCGCTCCTTGCGCCGCGAGCAGCGCTACGAGGTGGTGGAGACATGCGCCGTTGACGGCATGTGCCAAACTGTGTGCCCCGTCAACATCAACACCGGTGACCTCGTGAAGCGCCTGCGCTCCGAGTCCGTTGGCGCTGTTGAACGTACGTCGTGGGGCGCGGCCTCGCGGTCATGGAAATCCACTACGCGGCTCGCGGCCACCGCGCTGAACGTGGCCGCGGCCGTTCCCGCCCCACTCGTGACTGTGCCTAACGTCGCCGCCCGTGCGGTGTTTGGCAAAGACGTGGTGCCGCTGTGGTCCAAGGGCTTGCCAAAGGGCGGCACCAAACGCGGGGTTGGTTCCGCGCCACGGCCCGACGCTGGAGTTGCCCAGGCCGTCTACTTCCAGTCATGCCTGGGCAGCATTTTTGGCCCCGCGGAGGGCGGCACCGGCGTGGCGGCCGCCTTCACATCGCTCGCGGACAAGGCCGGTATCACCCTGGTCACTCCCCCAGGGATCGACGGACTGTGCTGCGGTACGCCATGGGCGTCAAAAGGCATTGACAACGGCCACGAAGCGCTTGTTGTACGCACAGTCCAAGCGCTGTGGGAGGCTTCAGACGAGGGTCGCCTCCCCGTGGTGTGTGACAACTCGTCTTGCACGGAAGGCCTGGTAACTGCCCTGAAGACGGTCGCGTCAACTCATTCAGAGTATGCCGCGCTGCAGATTGTGGACGCCGTTGACTTTGCGGCAGAGAGGTTCTTGCCGAACCTCCAGATCAATGCCCCGCTCAAGTCCGTGGTGCTGCACCCCACGTGCTCCAGCACCAGGGCGGGCTCTAACCCCAATCTCAACAAGGTCGCCAATGCGCTGGCCACCAAGGTTGCCATCCCTGACGATTGGGGGTGCTGCGGATTCGCAGGTGACCGTGGACTACTGCACTCGGAACTTACGGCCAGCGCCACCCGTCGGGAAGCTGCAAGCGTTGCCGCCCACCCAGCCAACGCCTACCTCTCCTGCAACCGCACGTGCGAAATTGGCATGACGCGCGCAACTGGCCAGCCGTATCGACACGTGCTCGAAACGCTCGACGAGCTTTCCACGCCAACCACGAATGGAGACCAACTATGACCGAATTTGAGGGGCTCGTGGCCGTTGTCACGGGCGGAGCGTCGGGCATTGGCGAAGCCGTTGTCAACCGACTGCACGAGGGCGGCGCCCAAGTGGCGGTGCTGGATCTCAACGCCGCCAGTGCCAACCCGGCCCACTTTGCGGTGACCACGGATGTGGGAGAGGACGATTCGGTCAAAGCGGCGATCGCGGCGGTCGTGGAGCGGTTTGGGCGCATCGACATTGTGGTCAATAACGCCGGAATTGGCGCGCAGGGCGACGTTGCCGCCAATCCCGACGAGGAATGGCACCGGCTGTGGAATATCAACGTGGTGGGCATGGTGCGAGTCACGCGCGCTGCGCTGCCGCACTTGCGAAAGTCGCCAGCGGCCGCCGTGGTGAACCTCTCGTCCATTTGCGCCACAGCCGGGCTCCCCCAGCGCGCGCTGTACTCCGCAACCAAGGGTGCGGTGCTCGCGATGACGCGGGCGATAGCCGCGGATCATGTGCGTGAGGGTATCCGCTTCAACGTAGTTAGCCCAGGCACGGCGGATACTCCGTGGATCAACGGGCTGCTGGCCAAGACGGACGACCCTGCGGCCGAGCGCAGCGCGCTCGAGGCGCGTCAGCCGCACGGGCGCATGGTCTCGCCAGCCGAGGTTGCGGGCGCGATTGCGTATCTTGCTAGCCCGCTCTCGGGTTCCACTACCGGAATCTCGCTCGCGGTAGACGGCGGGATGCAAGAGCTGCGAATGCGGCCGG